>CAZUHQ010000045.1:0-27813 GCA_964620605.1 uncultured Thalassotalea sp. | reverse complement strand
AGCAAAAGGAAGTGAACGATTGCCTCGCTCATTATGGCAAACGCCCGGTTCAGTGGCTGCTGGACAATGCCGAGCTCGACCCGCATTGGTGTTTGATCCATGCTACACATATTGATAGCAGTGAACGTCAGGGGATTGCGGCATCCGGCGCTATTGCGGGCATCTGTCCGACCACGGAAGCAAACCTTGGCGATGGCATATTTCCGACTACTGAGTTTTTATTGGAACAGGGAACTTTGGCCATCGGCTCTGACAGTCATATATCGGTCAATCCGGTCGAAGAATTGCGCTGGCTGGAATATGCTCAGCGTTTAACTAGGCAGCAAAGAGCGGTGTTGGCGAATAACGATGAATTATCGGTTGGCCGTAATTTGTGGCAAAGGGCAGCACGCGGTGGTGCGCAAAGCACGAACTCAAATACCGGTGAACTAGCCGTCGGCAAACAGGCGGATTTGTTAGTATTAGATTCGGCCAAATTATCGCTATTTGCTAACAGCGAACAACATCTGCTCGATAGTCTGGTTTTTGCCAGTCAGTCGAATTTGATAGACAGTGTGATGGTTAACGGCCAGTGGGTAGTGACAGCCGGTAAGCATAAAGATGAACAGCAAGTAAGTCAGCAGTTTGCTAATTTATTGGCTGAGTTATCAGCTTAGATTGAGCTGTGTTTCATAATAAACGGGAACAAGTTGCTCCCGTTTTCATTTAAATACTTGCCTCAACAGAATCAGCAATCGTTAGAACAAAGATTGATAAGGACTGATGGCATCACAAACCACTTTCTGATTAGTATGATGCAGTTTGGGTGAATGAACGTTTTTATTATCACAGTATTTTTGATAAAAGGTTTTTACTTGCTTTCGTGATGAGGTGATTTCTTTAATAAATCCTTGTTCATCCTGATTAAATTGCTCAAATTTTACTTCTAGATCGCGATAAATCTTGTCTGGGTTTAACCGCACTTTGGTATCGGTGGCGTCAGAAAATGTCTCTAGCAGTGCAGATTTTTGCTCTTGATACCAGCTGGTTAATTTCGGTTGCGGGTAAAAGTGTAAAAATAATGCGATCGCTACGATTAAGATCAATAAATTCTTCATGTGATGTCGTATAATGCTAAGTTATTAGAAAAACAGCCTATATAGTGTCAACATACTATCGTTTGCTTTAAAATGCCACGATTAAGTGATTCATTTTCCGAGACAGCTATAGTTGATATGGATTTAAGTGCTTAGGAATTGTTGTGAAACCAGAAAAAGACAACCAGAAAGTTCAGATTCCCGTTAAAAATATCAAGATACATCAGCCCAAGCAGGTTGAGCAATATAAACCTAGAGATCAGATTTATGTTCGCAAAGTGACTGGATTTTTCCAGCAATTGCGCCGTAAAATGAACTTTTTTTTTCTTGCTATGTTTGCCATCTTGCCTTGGTTGCAGTTTAACGGTCACCAGGCAGTGCTGTTTGATATTGCCGAGCAAAGGTTTACCTTGTGGGGCTTAACTCTGTGGCCGCAGGATTTAACTCTACTCGCCTGGTTATTTATTTTAAGTGCGTTTTTATTGTTTTTTGTTACCACCTTTTTGGGACGGGTCTGGTGCGGCTACCTGTGTCCGCAGACGGTATGGACTTTTATTTTCATCTGGTTCGAAGAAAAAATTGAAGGTAGCGCCAACCAAAGGAAAAAACTCGATAGTCAGCCGCTCAATGTGAATAAATTCTGGCGTAAAACGCTGAAGCATTTTTGCTGGTTAATATTTTCTTTGCTGACAGCATTAACCTTTGTCGGTTATTTTGTGCCGGTGAAAGAAGTTTTTATCGATTTTTTCACCTTTAATGCTTCGTTTACGGTAGCGGCCACTGCGTGGTTTTTTGCGTTTTGTACTTATGGCAATGCCGGCTGGATGCGCGAGATCATGTGCTTACACATGTGTCCGTACGCGCGTTTTCAATCGGCGATGTTTGATAAAGATACCTTTACCGTGTCTTATGACTACAAGCGTGGTGAGAATCGCGGTCCGCGATCGCGTAAGCAAGATCCTAAGGCTTTGGGTTTAGGAGACTGTATCGATTGCAATTTATGTGTTCAGGTTTGCCCGACCGGCATAGATATTCGTAACGGCCTGCAATATGAGTGTATTAACTGTGGTGCCTGTGTTGATGCCTGTGATGGTGTGATGGAACGAATGAATTATGACAAAGGCCTGATCCGCTACACCACCGAGCATGAACTGGAAGGCAAAAAAGTGCATCTGGTGCGTTCTAAACTCATCGGCTATGCCATGGTATTACTGGTGATGACCAGCTTATTGACCATGGAAATCATCAATCGTAAGCCGGTGTCGTTAGATATTATCCGTGACAGAACTGAGCTGGCAAAGGAAAATTTTAATGGTGAAATCGAGAATGTTTACACCTTAAAGATCTTAAATAAATCGCAAACCGATAACCGCTATCGTCTGTCGGTACGTGGCATCGAGAATACCAAATGGCACGGTGAGCAGGAAATCATGGTGAAAGCGGCGTCGGTTTCTACGCTGCCAATAAGCATTTCCGTTGACCCCTATGAACTGGATGGCTATATGACAGACATTACCTTTGTTGTCGAATTAGTCTCTGACGACGAAAATGTGTCGTTAGAGCACGAAACTCGTTTCTTTAATAAACGTTAGATGCTAGTTGATGTCGGTATTTGATTTTACTTCGCTGTCGCCGGATTTGATTTTAGATGGCATTGAAAGCCTCGGCTTACGGGTTGATAGCGGTTTATTGGCGTTAAACAGTTATGAGAACCGGGTTTATCAGTTTCATGATGAGCAGCAGACTAAGTATGTTACTAAGTTTTATCGGCCACAACGCTGGACATTAACGCAAATCAAGGAAGAGCATGCGTTTGCGTTTGAGCTGGCAGAGCATGAATTGCCGATAGTCGCGCCGTTGCAGTTTGATGGCCAATCCGTGTTTGAGCATCAAGGTTATCCGTTTGCTCTTTATCCTTGTAAAGGTGGGCGTATTTTTGAAGTTGATAACTTAGATCAGCTAGAGTGGATGGGACGTTTTATCGGCCGTATTCATGCAGCCTCCCGCCAGCAGGCATTTCATCATAGACCGAATTTTAATACTCAGGAATCTCTGTATCAGGCGCGGGAGATTATTGCTAACTCGGGGTTTGTGCCTGATTATTTACATCAGTCTTTTTTTACTATTTTAGATCAGGTTATCGTGCTTGCTGCCGAGCAATATCAGCCAAGTGAAGTGATCCGACTGCATGGTGATTGTCATGCCGGTAATATTTTATGGACAGACGATGGACCACACTTTGTCGATTTGGATGATTGCAGGATGGGACCGGCGATTCAGGACTTGTGGATGATGCTCTCTGGTGAACGTCAGCAGCAATTATTACAGCTTGATACTTTAATTTCTGGCTACGAAGAGTTCTGTTCATTTAACTATCAGGAATTTTCGTTAATCGAAGCGCTGCGTACCATGCGAGTGGTCAATTATATCGCCTGGCTGTGTAAGCGCTGGCAGGATCCGGCATTTCCATATAGCTTTCCCTGGTTTAATACGGCAAAATACTGGCAAGATCAGGTATTAATGTTAAAAGAACAAATGTCGGCATTACAACAGCCACCGTTAACGTTAATGCCTTAGTCCAACTGTTATAATAGGAAATACAATGAAAAAAATAATTGGCCTTATTGCCATACTATTAATGCCATTATTTGCCGGTGCAACTGATTATCAGGAAGGCAAACATTACGTTAAAGTAAAAGAAATTACTGTTGCTGCGCCAGAAGTGCGCGAATATTTTTCGTTTTACTGTCCTCATTGTTTTCGTTTTGAACCGTTAATTGCTGAAGTGAAAAAAGCTTTACCTGATGGCGTTAAACTAGTGAAAAATCATGTAGATTTTTTGCCAGGCGCATCACGAAAAATGCAGTCTTTATTAACTAAAGCGTTAATTACTGCACAAGAAATGGATATCGCAGAAAGCCAGATTGCAGCGATTTTTAAATATATTCATGTACATCGTGCTGTATTTACCTCAATCAAGGATGTTCGTAATGTATTTGTTTTTAATGGCGCTGATGGCGAGCAGTTTGATAAGTTAATGGCAAGCGAAAAAGTTGCCAAAGCCGCTGAAGAAATGAAGCAGAATCAGGATACTTTGGCGCAAAGTGGTGATTTAAAAAGCGTGCCTACCATTATCGTCAATGGTAAGTATATGATCCATGCTCATGACCTGGATAAAGACAACTTTGTTGAAGATTATAACAACCTGGTGAAGTATTTATTATCTTTAGGGTAATATAATCGTCGACCTTGATTGATTTGTAAAGCGGGCTTGGAGCTCGCTTTTATGTACAGGACGTACGGTATAACGCGGGTTCATGGACGAACAAGAGCGTATATGTACAGGATGTACGGTATAACGAAATTGCAGGAGCATAATTTCGTATATGCACGGGAACAGCGTTTGGCTGTATTGTGTGCTTCAATAGGTTTGTGACAAGTGGCGAATGCTAACTTTCGTTGCTTGGCAAATTCAGCAACTTGCTTTTCGCCAGTTCAAATTCTTCATCGGACAGCAGCTCTTGCTGTTTGAGTTTTGCCAGCTTTTCCAGCGCTTCGACCATAGAAAGGTTTGCAATATCTTGTTGTAACGCTTGCTGCGCACTGGATCTGACAGCTCTTGCCGCTTGGCTAAGATTAACTGTGTGAGTGCTAGTTTTAGTAGGTCGGTTAAGGTTGCTGGAGTTGTTCGTTTCAGCAGTGTTGGATGAAGGGCTTTGCTCTTGAGCCGGTGAAATTGAGCTTTGCTTATTTTCAATATCAAGAGGAGGATTGCTGGGTTTTACCAGCTTGATTTCAGGCTTGCTGGCTATAGTTCTTGCTTTAGTGTGATCTGGGTTGATAATGGTGGAAATTTTCCAACACCAGTCGATGAGTTGCTCGGTTGCCTGGTCAAACTTAGTTTTAGTGAGTCTTTGATTGCCTTTGCGGAAATAGTTACACACCCGGTAGTGATTATTGTTACTGTCTGTTAAATGCAGCTCGCATTTTCTGATCCTGCTATCGATCATTTTCTCGCGTTTTTCTTTGGCTATCGCCGCCAGCACAGCCTGTTCTTGCTGATTAGAAAATGCATTTTCTGGTTGTGAGTTAACCAGAAAAACGGGCTCGCCATTGAGGTAAACCGCGCTTTCGGTGATCTGAGTGAAGTCCAGCTGACAGGAAGGCTCCTTACGGTGCCTTTGATATAAAGAAATATGTGAGTGCTCCACTTCAAATTTTGCGTAGCGATTATGAAGGTATTTTTTAATTGCAGGCAATGCCGAGCGTTTAGAAAAGAAAATAAGTGCGCAAACTGCTAGCAGCAAAAAGCCAACTAACAGGTAAATTTGTGCTTGTACCTTATTCACTTGAGTATCGGCAGTTTGCTCGGAGCTTGATATATCAGGATGGGAAGTGTCAGCTAAAGATAATAGGATATTTGTCGACTGATTGAATATTATGGGTTCGTCTAGGTGGTCTAATGTAAGTATTAGCCTGGCATCTGCCGGTATTTCAGCGAGAGAGAACTTTTGTAGCACCTTTTCTTGATAAGGCGGCTGTGATGACAATGACATTAGTTGCCACTGCTCTTGCCATTTTAAGTACAAGGACTTATTACGCTGGTTTTTAAACTTACTGCCCCGATAAAGCAGGCTGTTGGAAATGAGAGTTTCTGGTGTCGTAAAAAAGCTATCGGCACTGTCAGACGATTTTACAAAGTCGGTTCCGACAATAACAGTTGACCAGCTTAATTTCTGTTTAATGCTGTGATTAATAAACAGTTGATCGGTATGAGTTTTCAACCAATAGGTAGAATGAATTTTGCCTAAGTTTGCGACTAATATTTCGTTATTAATCTCTTGTTGTTCAATAAAAGGATTCGATTGCGGAATGCGGTAGTTTTTTGTGCCAAATTTTTCCGGCGAAATCCTTAATATGGCACCTGAGTATAATGGCTGGTTGTGATATCTCGGATCTGCGCTTAATGTGATCAATAGCTGGCCGTAATTATCCTGCCAGGATTGAATAAAAGGGTTAAAGGCTAGCTGTTGTACTTTGACATTAGGCGTAGGCACGGCAATGCGTAATATGATTTTATGCTTGTTGTGCGTTATTGATGTAGAGGCCTGGTTATCCGCTAATTGCCACTCGCTTATGACTAACTGATAAGGTGTTTTTTCAGAAAAATAGCGTGGACTGAGCTGAGAATTTTTACTGTCACTTGTTTGAATATGAGCGCTATAAAAGGTGTTAAATCCGTGTTGTTGTGACAGCTTAAAACTCGGATGGGTAGTAATTGCAGTTAGTGTTATTAGTTTAGGGAAAAATGACTTGATGTCTACCAGAGGAGAAATTTGCCGCTGAGCATCATAGATAAAGATTTTTCCCTGAGTATTCGCGAGAAAAAACTCTGTTACAGATGACGGACTTTTTATCATTTGCTGCCAGTGGCTGTGCTCTTCTGGCAAAGGTAAATTTATTGTTTGATAATTGGTAGCTTGTAGCGGATAAAAAATTGCCAAACACAATGTCAGTGACAAGGCTTTACCTATGGAGTGGAGCAATGTTAAGTGAAACATTTTTATTATCATATAATTTAACAGTGTAATTCGTCCTTGAAGTGATTGTTTTTTATAATATTAGACTGTTTTTTGCAATACTACATGTTGAGCGTCGAGCAATTGTGCCTTACTGTTGTTATTCACATAGCTTAACTTACCATCGATGATAAGCTCGTCGCCTGTCATTACCGTGTCATGCAAATAACCTGCTTGTTTACCCCAAACATGGACAGTGCGAATTATATCTATGCTTCTTAGTTCCTGAGAGACAGGTGAATAAACGTAAAAGTTAATATTTAGCTGAAGCTCGGCTAATTGCTGCTTTTTTTCTGTTGTCACTAGCTTGACGTCATTAGTGATCTTGCCACTACACTGTAACTGGTTGATGGATTGGGTGTAGCCTTTTGGATAGCGATGGGCGTAGGTGGCGTGGATGATCTCGCGGTTTGATTTCTTACTGTTCACCAGATAGCCCTGAATAAGCAGAATATCGCCCTTTTCCGCCTGTAATAGGCTACGTTCAACGACATCGCCGATCATTTTAACCGTATGATAGTGCGTCCACTCTTTATATTGACCGGCGGACTTGTCATACCATTTACTGTTAGTGGCAACAGTGAATTCCGCAATGGCGATCACAGGATTTGCCTGGTAGCGAATATCAGGTTTAGCAACTAAATTGCCTAAGAGCGTGACAGTACACAGGTGATTTTGCGGAATAACTTGATTCATAGCGGCGACAGTTAAATAACAATTACTTTACGTTAGCGCTAAGAGATTGGCAATATTTGTGGTGTTGGTAACTCGCTGTGAAGAAAGGAGCATTTCAATGGCGCACCCAGCAGGAGTCGAACCTGCGACCTCTGCCTCCGGAGGGCCAAGTTAGGGGGCTGATAAATAATGAAAATTCTCTTCTAGCCCTGAAACTTCGCTACTCCCAGTTAACTTGAACTAATTCTAAATAACTCTAATTAACTGGAGCAATGTCCCATTATTGTCCCTGCTCCAGCAGAAATCAACCTTTGCTTTTCTACTCTTCTGTAGGGAAGCATTTTGCCAATAATACCGGCTCTGTCAGGAAATGAGCCTTGCAGAAAATATTCTTGATCGGAGCTTGTTCAATCCTGTTTGCATTTACCTTCTTGCGTTCAGATTCTTTGAAATGTAGGTATTCTGCGCTTGAAAGCTCATTATCATATGATTCAAACAACCAAAATGCTTCATTAATAATAAATTTCTTATTAAGTAAAGTTAGAAATTGCTCTTGGTAACAAACTTTAGATAAATAATGAATTTCATCGAAAAACCTTGCTCTAAAAAAGCCATAGCCAACTGCAATGGGAGCCATTACTTCAAGTTTCAAAAATTTAGTTTGAAATAAATGCTTCGGTTCAAGCTGTTGAGGAGATGTTTTAACGACTTGCAATGCAGGTACAAACTTATCCCACTCATTATTAGGGAAAATATAATTGATGATTTCCTCAATGATATTTAACAACTTATATGCCCCTTCAAACATCCCCAATTGCACGTGTTCTGAAAGGCTTTTAGTCAATTTTTCTAGCTTACTATCACCAAGATATAAATCGCAACCTTCTTTCAGTACTCTTAGCAGATGTCTGGCAATAACAAATATTGCCTCCACGAGCGAGTTTGCCTCAATAATTTCGAATAAACCACTAGGTCCTTCAATAAAGGCAGACAAGCTACCTGGAATGTAACGCTCTAACCATTTAGGGGTAGCTTCTGTACTTGGTCGACTGCCCACTCTGAATTTGTCTGAATCGTCTAAAAATTTTGAACGAAGTTGCTCATCACCTGAAATTGAAAAAATTTGGTCAGATATACTTTCTTTTCCGAATATATCTTCCAAAGTAGGCTCGATTAACAACTTTTGTAGCTCTGCTTTATCTTCCTGATCAATTTCGCTTTTTAATTTATTTAAAATCAATTCATTCCTGACATACCAAAACCAGTATTGCGCCCTAAGTTGTTTTAGTATTTTGTACATCTCATCGCCACTTAACTTCAGCTGGGGCAAATAAATTGAAAACTCTGCCCCAGTCTTAATTTTCATTCTTTGAGAGAATTATCTCACACAAAATACATGGACGTGAACAAGGACCAGAACATGGACGTAAAACTTCTGACAGCCGAGGAACTGGCTAAACTTCTTAGAACAAGCGCAGCGCAAATTTACAACATATTAAGCCGCGATGATGAAGGTATTGAGCTGCCCAAGAGCATTCGCGTAGGTCGCCGCCGCCTTTGGCCTGAATCTGAGGTCAAGGCTTGGATTTCAGCTCAGTTAACGAATCAAGAGGCGAGTGCCTGTAAAGCTAAGTCACAGCCACAACCCAAAACAATCAACCGCATTTAACCCTATTCACAAGGAGGTGAATAAATGAAATTCAACTTTGGGTTTCGCAAGAAACCATCAGCGTCTGTATGCACTGACGAGAAAGAAATAGATACCTATTGGAAGCCACCTACAAAGTTACAAACCACTTTACTAGAAGAAGTAACTCTTACTCCGAATTACCTTCCTGAGTCTGTTAGTAATTTTGTCTTCTCTAATGCATACAGACTAAACGATGCATCCCCCGAATTTGTTGCAGGTGCCGTTGTAGCTTGTGCCGCAGCGGTTATTGGCAACAGTGCAGTGATTCAGCCTAAGCACAACGATACAGGATGGACTTTAGTCCCTACAATATGGACCTGTGCTATGGCACAACCATCTAAATTGAAAAGTCCAGCCATCGAAGTAGCGCAATCTCTAATTCCAAAAGAGAATGCCTCTAGCCAACCTACCAACCTTGTTATTGGCGATGCTACGAAAGAGGCATTAACGCTTAAGCTTGTTGATAACCCAAAGGGAATTCTGTTTTCCCGTGATGAACTGGCAGGCTGGCTTACCGGACTTTATTCGGAAAATAGAGCCGCAGAGCGAGGGTTCTTTTTATCGGCCTTTAATGGAAACTCAGCTCATATAGAAAGCCGGATAAGCCGTGACGATGTTGAGCTGGAAGCAACGGTTTTGTCATTATTAGGGACCATACAACCCAGTATGCTTATTCCATTACTTGAGTCTAGAAAGGAAGGGAAACAGAACGATGGTCTATTTGAAAGAATTCAGTTGTTGTTCTATTCAACAAAACCTGAAGGCCATACAGATATTGCTCCTGATGAAGATGCTGACACTAAAGCAAAGCAGGTATTTCAGAAATTACTCTCATTTCGTGAAAACAATGACAGAACCCGCTTTCTTCTGAGCGATGACGCTCAAAAGCTTATGTCGGACTATAACGTCAGGAGAATTGAGCGTTTAAACAATGAAGAGCAAGGACACTTTCAGGCAGTTCTTGGTAAACATGGAGCTCTTTGTGCCAAATTAACACTGATCTTCCATCTACTATCCATGACAGATGAAAACGAAATTTCCAACATCATTGAAGCTGAACACGTAAAGATGGCTTTAAAATGGATGTCGTTAGTTGAATTTCATTATCACAAGGTAATGAGCCTTGTTACTGAAGATTCTAAGATTGAGGTTGCTAAATCGCTGTTGTCTAAACTTCCTGAGCTGCCAAAACAGTTCAACAAGCGACATTTACAGCGTAAAAGCTGGAAAGGGCTGACTACCAATGCCAAATGTCAGCAGGCCATTGATTGCTTGTTGGACCATGGGTACCTTAAAGAAGTGATCGAATCTCCGAATGGCAAGCCCAGAACAAGCTACCTAGTTCACCCCGATTTCCAAAAGTAACATCGAGTATCTTTGACTATTAGTACTGACAAGACTGACATTTTTACAAATTGTCGGTGTTGTCAGCTAGTCTTCACTGGATCTACAACTTTTGTCATTTCAGACTAACTGCCTCATTTCTTCAATAGACAGCATTTTAGTCTCCATAGCACCATTACCATTTTGTCCCAGATTTCCGCCTGCACTATCAGCCTCATAAAAATGAGATATAGACTGGTGATACCAGCCTCTGAAACTAGGATCATCAGCACCGTTCGTTAACCTTACTAAATATCTGTTATCAAATTTCCAGTCAGAGATATTTCGAAATGCTGATTCCATTTGAATGAAGAACGGCAAGTGATCTTCATTTATACCGACTTTATTTTTATAAGGGTACTTCTCTTTGACATCGATAAACATCAACTGTTTTTTATCTGCGTTTAGCTGAACATGATCAATGTCCGTTGGCCTTCCCTTTTTATAGGAACCTGACAGTACAATATCGAAAAAGAACCGGTCGTAAAGCACATCCAGATATATTTCATTATCTACCTCATCAATTAACAATGCTTCATATGCTCTGTTTTTTAGTTCTGCTGATATGGCTGGTATTTTAGTTTTCAGACTAGCCAACTTAGAGTGGTTTACCTTTTCTTTAAACTGCCCAAAGAATTTATTATGGGGTATTAAACAAAATTGTTCGTTTATGAAGGAGTAAATGGTAAAGGACTGATCTGATAATCCTCCATCGACTGAATATTCAATTAAATAAAGCTCAATATTCGGTAAAGCTTTGCTGATAAGACTATATAAAAGCTGGTACTTTTCAGACCGAAATCTGGTTACGGTAAAATAAACAGTATCCTTAGTGAAATCGGCGGTTCCATCGCACCATTCCCGATTTACAAACCAGCCGCCATTAATGATATTAGTAACGCCACAAGTACGTTGTGAATAATGTAACTCACCCTTAAATCCCAATACCCGATTGTAGAATGCATTTTCGTAGGTATTAGTTATAAATTCCCTTCCCTTAACTTTACGGGAAGGGTTAGGTGATGAAAGGCGGTTATTAGCACTAAGCGGCCTTGTTGATCAAATAGCTTTCTCTAACAGGCTTGCTTAACTTACTGATATTTAGGCAGACCAAGGGTGTTGAGCTTGTTTAACGCCTTCACTTTGATCATCGCTTCAACCAGTTGGCGGTTGTAATCACGGGCATTTAGCTTATCCCCCATCAATTGCTTGAAACGGTACATCGCTGTTTCTGCTAATGAACGTACGTGATAACCGCTGAGCTTTTTCCATTGTACGCTGCCTAATTTATTGCACAGCATCACGGACCCGTTACGTGGATGCTCATCACCCCATAAGCGGGCATTTTCTCGCGGCGGGATGACGGGTATCGCTCTCTTAGCAGTGATTTCGGCATAACAGCGGCGGCTATCATAAGCGCCATCAGCACTCACTCTATCAATACGTCGGCGCAAAGGTCTTATCAAATCTTGCAGCGTTTCACCGTCGGTTACATTACTGAGCGTCATTTGTGCCCCCACAATATCATGGGTGTTGGCATCCACCGCAAGATGTAGTTTTCGCCACTTCCTACGCGCTTTCACATGATGCTTTTGTGCGTGCCACTCCCCCTCACCAAACACTTTAAGCCCTGTACTATCAACAACAATATCTATAAATCCGGTCGCACGTACCTTATTACGAAACTTAATCTCTAATTCAGCGCTACGCTTACATAGACAGCTGTAGGTCGGCGCTTCGAGGGGTAATTTCATTAACGACAGCACTGACTGTGTAAAACCTTGCAGCGCTCTGAACGACAAGCCAAACACCGCTTTGAGCGTCAGGCAAGTTTCGATAGCGAGATCAGAGTAATGATAAGAGCGACCACGCCCACCGTGAGCACATTCGTTATACCAGTGACGCGTAGCTTTTTCGTCAAACCAAAAGCGAATGTTGCCTCGGTTAACGAGGGCTTGATTGTACTGTGACCAATTTGTGATTCTGTTCATTGTTATGGTACGGACTAGGGATATTGATGATCTGATCACAGGTTGGCAGGAAGGTTCAACCATTTAGGAAACAACGCCGCACTAAGCCATAAAATATCAATAAGCTCATTGATAACTTCTGATTTATTCACTCTGTGCATCCAAAGCGATATCTGTCACACGCTCATAAAGAGACTCAATATCTTTCCACTTAATCCTGAATTGGTTACGTTTCTTTGGCTTCCATTTGTCATTAACCAACTTCATGTTAATCCCTGGATCGTAGTAAATAGCCTGGTTATATAGCGAATTTAGATACCGCTTTATATCAGCACCTTCGGCTAAACGTAACTTTGGTCCAAAGCGAAAATAAATTCCGTCTTCATCATGCTTACTGTAGGAAACAAAGCATGTTCTGGAATGTTTTTTCTTCCAATGCTCAAGTAGCTTACTAAAACCCCAGCCAGCAGCAACATTACCGTCCGGATCAATCAGATGCAGTCCACCTTCAGGATCAATGATTTCCTGTTTCTCAGGATCATAGCCTTGCATAATCAAGCAAAGATTTGTTCTTTCATTCCTGAGATTATTTTTATGAATACTGGCAAAGTCCATTCTATCCGGCTTATTTGACCAGCCATATTTTCTTAAAAACTGTTCCAGGCTTTCTGTGTACTCCCCTCCATTAGGTTCAGGAGTCATTAATGTAACTACGCTTCCAGAATGTGCCTTTAACTCCCAATCTTCAAAATCAGGCTCCGCAATACCATTAGGTGATATACCGAAAAGGCTTTCTAGGGTGAATCCGGCTCCGTTTTGAGCAACATAAGGAACTATTTCACCGTTCTTGATTCGCTGCGAAGGGATTAATCCTTGTTGATATATATCGTTAAGCTTACCTATTAGTACTTCTTTGCTATCCGACGATTTTTTGTATAAGGCATAAAAGACCGATGCAACTGTGGTCAATTGGCCCTGTTCAATAAATTCCTTTATCTGAGCAGAAACAGGATCATCCCAATGGGTCACATATCCAATAACTTTTTTACCAGAAATTCCCAGAAATAAGACTCTGTTTTTATCTAACCGAGCAGCTCTTTCTTCTGGCGTAGGGGGTTGCATTAAGTGCCTGGGAGATTGCGCACACTTCTGAAGAAAACCACTGAAGCGTACCTCAGGGTATTTTGGGTAAAGAATTAGCTGAGAGCCTGGTGCATTGCATATGTCGCCTTCATCGGTTAACCACCAAAAATCCAAAGGCGCTTTAAAAATAGGTCCTCTTTTACTCATTCCGCCTGAGTATATTTCTCCGGAAGGGAGTAATTGAAGAACTTCAAAACTACCACCCAAATACACTTGCTGTTTCGTATTATCATTGTTTGCTAAACACTTAACAACGATACGGCTAGCCCCTTGAGCAATTAACAACTCTTTAATTTGTTCAAGTTCCATACTTTGCTTCCCTGAAAACGTCTTTATTTTAAATACCGAACTAAACCCTGAGACGTTATTTCATAGTTACCTTCTAGCTCATTCAACCATCGTTCTGTAAGTTGCAGGATAACATCCAGTGGAAGTCGCTTCTTGCCTTTAATAGCACACTCCCAAACTACCAAGCATTTAATGCCAAGCTGCTGAAGTTCAATAATATTATTTTTGTCTCTTGAAATCGTACCAGAGATCTTCTTTCGCCAAAACTCTCTTTTTGACTTTGGCCATTTAAACAGATGACACTTATGCCCGTGCCAAAAGCATCCGTTCACTAATATTACGGCTTTATATTTAGACAGGTATATATCTGGTTTGGAAGGGAGGTTGTTAGGGGAAACTCTGTACCTGTAACCTTTTGAGTGGAGTAATTTACGAAGGGTAATTTCAGGTTGAGTATTCACTCCCCTTATCGCTTTCATATTTTTAGTACGAATTTCAGGGGAGTGAACATCAGACATAATTATGCGGCTGTCTCGC
This sequence comes from uncultured Thalassotalea sp., assembly GCA_964620605.1. Taxonomy (GTDB): domain Bacteria; phylum Pseudomonadota; class Gammaproteobacteria; order Enterobacterales; family Alteromonadaceae; genus Thalassotalea_E. Next base: position 13,472 of record CAZUHQ010000045.1, on the reverse strand, counting down.
AGCCTTCATCTACTTTTATTGCTTTAATGATATATGGCTTCATCAATTTAGCTACAGCTTCAAAGACTGGTACAACGACTGAGTTTCCAAATTGTTTGTAGGCCTGCGTATCGGAAACAGGTATAACAAATGAGTTCTGTCCGGGTTCACTGAATCCCATTAATCTTGCACATTCCTGAGGTGTAAGTCTTCTGGGGCGATTTTCTAAATTACTTTCGTCGTTAAAGTCTTTGTCAAAATCCCAGCCACGATCAATTAATATCTCTGAGCCATCTTTATAGTAACGAGCTGATAAGGTTCTTGCGATACTATTCGGCCCGACAAGCCCAAAACCAAAACCATTACCTTTCGCTTTATGCTTTTGAGCATAATCGAATAGGTACTTCCAAAGTTTAGGTGTAAGGATATATTTATCATCGACATCTTTGTCCAGAATATCGCTCATTTTTGGTTTTGCTACAGGGAAAAACTGACTGATATTTTTGAGCGTAAAGCCCTGATGAACATTCAAATCTTTTCTATAGCCTACTAAAACAATACGCTCTCTGTGTTGTGGCGTAAACTTCTGCCCATCCAGAATTTTTGGATCCTGCTTGCCATCAAACGTAGCATCAGCAACGGCATAGCCTAACTCATCTAATGTCTCCATAATCACTTTAAATGTACGCCCCTTATCATGAGATTTAAGGTTCTTAACATTTTCAAGGACAAAGGCTTTAGGTTGTCTGGCTGCAATGATTCGGGCTACGTCAAAAAACAAAGTGCCTTGAGTGCTGCATTCAAAGCCATGTGCTCGGCCCATAGAGTTCTTTTTGGAAACACCGGCAATTGAGAAAGGCTGACATGGGAACCCTGCAAGTAATACGTCATGTTCAGGAATATGTTCTCTGATATTTTGATACGCTTCTTCTTCCGATATATTTTGATTTTCAGATAGCGTTACTTCTCGAATATCCTCGTTAAATACGTGTTCATCACTGTTACCGTAATTGGCTTTGTAGGTCTTAACAGCAAACTTATTCCACTCACTGGTAAAAACGCACATACCTCCCTGATCTTCAAATCCCTTTCTGATGCCACCAATGCCAGCAAAAAGGTCGATAAATCTAAATTCACAGTTTTCAGATGTCGTTTTAGGTTCAGGAATAAGCTTTAGTAAGCTCGTATATTCTGCATGAGTAAAAGAAGGTTCAGCTTTTCCTTTAACCCACCTATTTATAGTTTCACGACACAGCGAGCTCCTGGCGCTGGCATTAAGGTATTCTGCCAGGTACTTTTGATCGTAAATTTCGAGAAGTTTGGATAGTAATTCTTGATCTGAAAATTGGAACATAGCGCACTTTATAATTTGGTATTGTTATGTGATCTAATGTCACACAAATGTCCCTTTATGTCAATTAATAACTGATCATTTGATCAGTATCATCCTGTACAGAAAAATACAGTAGCCCGCTATTTAAACTGACATTACTGACAAATTCGAGCTACTGTCAGTAATGTCAGTGCTTTAACGGGGCGGGCTCAATAACATTAACAACTTTTGCCAAAGAGTCAGTTCAGGCTTATGTTCAGTTGTAGCCTTCTTTTCAATCGACTTTATGTTGTCTACTATTTTCCGCTGCTGAATACTTGAATGAATGACTCGCTGACGTTCTTTTTGCGAAATCGGAATCCAATCTGGTCCATCAATAAACAGAGGCATAGTGTCCCACAGCGCTACAATATGTTGCTGAAGCTCATACTCATCAAGTTGTTCAAAGGCTTCCAACAAGTCATAACCGTAAGCACCAAAATCCCCTTGGTAAGCGACCTCTAGGTAATCCGTTAGCTGTTCTTTACTTGGCCATTGCTGCATTAGCTTTTCCTCACTGTATTGCGACAATTAAGGTGAAAGCTGACAGTGAAAAATAAAATACCGTTCTAAATGTTCCTTCCTTGGTTTTCCATGTATCTCTCAGCAGCGCCCATGAAATAGTGAAAACATGGTACAAAACGATGAACTGAAACATGTACGCCATAATGGTGACCAGATCTAACGTATAAAACCACGACAATTGAATACTGACGTATGTATAAAGTAGCGCAATGATTAACCCGAATAAACTGCCAAAGAAAATCAGGCTCTGGAGAAAATAGTTTTCAGGTTCTGAATAAGTGTTACTACGTGCTTTTCTTTGTATGTAAATCAAAGCTGGGACCGCTATCGAACTAACCAGCGCTATTGATGCGTACAGTATGGAAACTTGAAGTAAGTCTATGGCCAAATATGTACTTGTAATCAGGTTCATCACTTTAAACACAGAGAATACATAAGAAAGCGCACCTACAACAATTGCAACGATGATGATGAATGGCACATAGCCAAAAGATAATAAGCCTATAGCTCGCATCACAAATACCTCTTAAAGAATTGAATTATTTCAATGAAAATCAAATAAACGTCATAAATCAGGCAACACGCCTGGTAGTCGGGCGCAAGTTAGTAAGCGAGTCGAATTCGCTTACAGCAGTTATTTCACAGGTATTTAACTGCTCGATTTTGCCGGTAATACCTGAGCTTCTTCCCTTAAGGAACAACATGTTATTCAGTTCAAATACCGATACGTCATTGAGAACATGTTCACCAAAGGCTGTTTCAACCAGCAGTTGGTTTCCTGAGCTAATAGCGGACTTCACAGCATTTAAGGCATCATGACTAATATGTTTGAGGGCTAGATGTTTACTTAAATTAACCTGAGCCGTCAGACGCTCAAACCGCACGACCTTGCTTTGATGATTAGCGTTGCGCTTTTTATGGTAAGTGGCTTGAGCCGCTTCAAACACATGCTCAATCGATTGATAGATTTCATCCGGCAGCATGGCTTTTACCGTTTCATTGACATATTTCAATGCAAACGCCAGCTCTAACGTCATATCCAACGAGTTACTAGGCTGAACGGCAAACCAAAGCTGAGGCTTTCCATTTGGGTTAGCACAATACGCCACACCAATAGTTTCTAACGCGATAAAGTCTGCCTTTATAGTGTTTTCTGACACGCCATACTTACAGGCCAATTGTGGAATCGTCACTGAAGTTCGGGTCGATAAATCGTTTTTTTCAATACATCTTCTGCGTTCTGACTGGTTCATATCCGCTGCCTCTGCCAAATGAATGTTAGTGCTTGGTTTAATTCGATTACCGGCTAAGCAGCGAAACCATATTCTTCACAGTCATAAGCGAACTGATCAGCACAGTGGTCTTCCCAAAGATGAATAATGCGTTGTGCAGAGCAAGATGATTTGTCTAATCCGAATTCATATGCATCCCTTAAAGCATCGCGAACTTGATAGTCCGACACACCATAATTCGCGCATATAATGCGAACGGCATTGTTTAAGTTTTCAGGGTTAAATTGGTTTTTAGCTTTTGAATTGATTGGTGTAATTGATTGCATATGTCACCTCTTAAATCTGCTTTTCACTTCGATAAGTGGACAATAGCAATCAAAAAATGAGAGCATAAGTGCATACTTTTTATACTCACTTTTTGATACTAATTTGAATTGCATCAAAAAAGTGAATTGGATCTATCTGTTCGAGAGAAACTTTATAACAGGATGTAAAATATGAAGTTAGCTAATGCACATGTTATTACTAGGGAAGCGTATATCAACGAACGTATTGACGGTTGGCGAATAGGTGAAAGTGTATGGGATTGGCTATTAAGAAAAACTAATATCCAACCAAGCAAATCGAACATCAAACGCTTGGCTGATGAAATGTTTATTGGCGAAGCAACCATTCATAGATTAAAAAAGACAGCACAACATTCATTAAATAGAGAAAGCCTAAGAGATCTTATCGCAAAGTATAAATTTGAAATACCAGGTTTTAAGAAAGAAATATCAATGGGTAGCTATGGCTACCCAAATGGTACTAGATATATTACTGCACCTGAATCAGATGCATCCCAAACTCAGCAAAAGATCAATTTTAGGATCAGAGCTGATTTTAAAAAAATCGTTGATGAATACGATGAGAATGAAAGCATATGTAACTTCTGCCAACCAATAAGTTACGAATTAGTCCCAGATAAGCACTCACCTACCTCAAAATGCAAGACAATTTTTTTAAGTACTCACAGGTCTAAGCAATATGGAGCTGCTTCAAAAGAAAAAGGAAAGGGATTTGAATTGGAAATTACGCTCTGTGGAAGATGTTTGAATAAACATACTGAAGTATTCTTACTACCTGTATCGTCTTTAATAGAAAAAATCATCAAAAAATACCGTCTAAAACAACCTCAATTAGCAAAAGAGCTGAATATACCACAAGGTGTAATTTCACGGCTTTTACACGATAAAACCGTATTTATAAATCCTTCTTTATTGAAAAAAATATATGGGCTATATCGTATCGGACCTGACAGTTACTATCGAAGTGAACATTGGAAATTACTCCTAATAATCGTTGATTACCTGGCGGATAAATTGAGCCTCCAAGAAATGTGTTTGAAGATGGACGAATATGACCCAGAAGAGCCTGTATGGAAACATGATTCTTCTTTACTAGAGCAAATGGATATTATCGGACCAACTGAAAGTAGTGGTATTGATTCGCTTTATGAGTATCAACCTGCCAATTATGAACCTGTAGAGCAACAAGCAGAGCTTGCTCACTGCAACACACAGTTTTTAGGGCTTAACTGTGATTCAAACGAAATATCATGTTGGTATGAAGTAGATTATGAATATTCCCTTATGATTCATAACCCTGATGTAAAAGAGGTAGCTTGCGGTGGTGGTACGGTCATTCTTAAATATGTCTTGATTAACATACAAAGGCGCTTAAATCTGGATTTCTGGAGCGAAGACTCTGTACCTGAACCGTTACAAATAGAACATACTGAATGTTAAAGAACGGATAAACAAGGGAGCTGAGCTCCCTTGTTTTATTTAGCTGAGGCGACTGCCCCTACACAGATAACACTTTAACTAGTACAGTTAAATTAAGCGGCGTTTACAGCCGGATGGAATCCCTGTGAGATAGCAAACAATCCTTCAATATCGCTTTTATCCAATTGCTCTTTTTCCAGAAGGGCATTACTAGCTCTCTCAAGCAAAGACTTGTTATTTACCAACAGGTCACAGACATCTTTATATGCTGATGAAAGCCAAACATTTATTTCGCTATTAACCTGAGTGGTATCAATGGTCAGCTCAGATGGAATTGCCAGACCAAACTGCTCTGACATTCCCCAATCTACAATGGCTTTTTTGGCTAAATTGGTCGCTTTGCGGCGATCATCGGTGCCGCCAATATTTTGAGCATCACCTGTCATACCACGCATTTGCTCAGCGGCGATACCAGCAAGGAATACCTGCAAATACGCTTTTACTCTTTGTTTGGACAATACCGGCTCATTCTCTGCCTGACCTGGAACCACCATACCAAGGGCAGCCCCTCTTGGCTGAATCGATGCAAATTCAACTGGGACATCTGGTAACAACAGCTTATGAGCAACCAAGTGACCGGCTTCATGATAAGCAGTATTGGCGATCTGCCCTTTCGACTGTTTTAGCGACTGACTGACATAGCCAAGCTTGGCAGAGCGTATTTCTTCAATTAATAGCTGTGGTTGCCATTCATAATCATCCGCCAGACTGGAAAGTACCGAGTTATTGAATATTTCATTAATTCGGCCGATCGTAGCTCCTTCGAGCATGGCAACCAGTTCGTCTTTTAACTCTGCGTCCAGTTTACTTTCTTTGTTATCAAACCATTGCTGCACACAAGCCGCTCTTGCTTGTTTACACGGAAGGTTAAAAGGTACGGTTCGGTCAAAGCGCCCAGCTCTGGTTAACGCAGAGTCCAGCTGACTTGGATTGTTCGTCGCGGCAAGCACAAATACTTTACTGTCGTCTTTGCTAAACCCGTCCATGGCAGTGAGTAGCGCGTTGACAGCAATGGCATAGCTGCCTGATGAGTTACGTGATTTTGCAATGGAGTCGATCTCATCTAAAAAAATGGTCGACGGCTGGTAACGTCTGGCAACCGAAAAAAGGTCGTTAATATTTTTAACAACATCGCCCACCAAAAGATTGGCAGCATTGACTGCAAAAAAGAACATATCGCTTTCGGCTGCTAATGAGCGTGCCAAATAAGTTTTGCCAGTACCAGGCAAACCAGTGAATAAATATCCTTTAGGAATTTCAATTTGCTTGGTTTGTGCTGATTGTTTCTCTCCCATCGCCTTAACAATGAGTTTTAAGCGCTTTTTCACACCATCGAGACCAATTACATCATCAAGCGATCCCTCAGGCTTACCGGCGAAGTCCAAAAAGTGTAAATCAGCATCCTCAGCCCGTACTCTTTGCTTATGAATAAGTGATTTAAAACCAACCTCTACACCATTGTCAGTAAGTTTATGGGTCAGTTCAAAATGAACACTGGTGTTTCTGGCAATGGCTTCTGCCGTGTGATTAATCAGCTCAGCCTGATATTTCACCGCTGATACGATACGGCTAAAAATATATTGCCCTGCTTCTCTTGTTGTTCCGTAGTGTTTTTGCAATAAACGACCCGCGTTATACTTCTTTAACTTAGGCGCTTCGGCATCGAAACTACAGGTGAACACTGCTTTCTCGGGATGCTGTTTAATCAGTTCCGCCAAAGATGCGATATCAGCAATCAGGCTGGACTCATCGATCAATATGGCATCGGCATTTGATTTTAGTGCCTCCTCTATCGCATCCAGATCTGTGCACGGAATAAAACTCACTTGGTCGCAGGACAGCTCTGAAGCAAAAGGTTGAGAAGACACGACCTGAATTATTGGGTGTACCTGAGTCATCACTGGCTTTTCAGCAAATTGAATGTTATTAAGGTTCGCCATTTGGTAAGTCGGGACTTCATCGATAAGCTTGTCGAGTACCTGCCCCTCGAGTTTATCTAATTGCTTTGTAATCGCTCTGGGACTAATCGTTCCACCTAAAGTCGCCAGAATAATTTCGGCTGTTTTGCCAACTGGCCACTGTACTTTGCGTTCAGAACTACCATGAGTCGCTTGGTGGGCGAGCGTCACTAAGTCTTTTGCCTTGAATGGCTTAAATACTGCGATATTACCCGCAGCCAAGCGGTTAGCCATTTCAGGTGAAAGTACTCGATCAGTACTTACTATCTTTCGGGTTAAAAGTTCTAACGGATCGAAGTCAATTGCACCTTTATTTCCAGTTAATTCGCCACTGCCAATATTAGTGGTAAAAACAAAGTAACAAAGAGAAAAATTCACTTTTCTGTTGGAGGTCTGATCAACTGCATAGCCTTTATCTATAAGGGTTAACAAAGACTGCACTACCTCTGGATGCGCCTTTTCTATTTCATCAAAGACAATGATTGAACGCGGTTGCTTCATTACCGACAAGGTTAAGTCGCCTAAGGCAGAGTCAACAAATTGAGAGCCAGAACCAAAGAGTTTCAATACATCTTTAGAGTCTGAATACTGCTCCATATTGAGCACACTCACCTGATAATCCAGCTCCAGAGTATCGGTAAATGCCTCGCCAATGGTTTCAGCAAGATAGGTTTTGCCCGTACCGCTGGCCCCAAAGAATGTCGACACGCCAAGGTGCGTGGCACAGCCATTTACCAATAAAGAGGAAAGGTGAGCCGAAACATTCTCAACCGCCAACGATTGACCAATAACTTTGTCATGCAATGCTTGTTTAACTCGCTTGGCGAACAAATAAGGCGAGGAAGGCTCAGTTTTATTTTGTTCGATAAAGCCTTTGAACAAAAGGTCATTATTAGCGAAGAAACGATGAGTGGTATTTTGTTCGTCAACCCAGTTTTGGAACTCAGAAATAACTCCAATATCTAGACCAATACTGTGATCTTCTTTTTTTACCAATAATTGCTTTAATAGCTCTTGGGTATCTCGCTCTATCACTAATTTCTGCTTAAAGGAGTGCTCAGCAATCGCAAACCAGTTTTTGCTTGGTCCTCTTAACGAGCCAGAGCCCGTTTCAGTAGTCCGTTCAAAAACCTGCTCCATTAATTGAGCTCGTAACTGAGAGCATTGCGCTGGAAAACGAAGGGTGAAAGCAGGAACACCGAAAGCCTGAGCAAATTTATTGGTAAACCCAATACAGCCAGAAGCAGCTGCAAGTAATAACTCTTCACCTATCTGAATAGGGTTTTTATCTTGTGTTGTGCCATCAACATCATGTTTGGCTTTTATCATCCACGACAGGTTATTCAGCAACTCCTGCACATCACTATCACCTTGCTTAACCAGCTCCGCCACATCTATTGAACCTAATCGGTTAGAAGCTTGTTCAGATTGATATAGCGCTAATTGTCGCTCTGCAAATGGATCTGCATTTTCATCACAGCTACCACTTGTTGCTTCACCGATATAGCCGATCTCAACGCTGTCGTAGTCAAGCTCATCAATTGAAGCTTCATGCTCCACGCCTTTGCTGGTAACTAAAAATTCAGCGAATTCTTCAAATGAAAAATAGCCACTTTTTTCAAGGCTGGAAGTGAAGGTTCGAACATCTGAAACATATTCATCAAAAGTCGCGTTTGCCCACTTTCCTGCTGCGTCTTCGCCAATATTACACAGCTCAGCCCTAAGCCTTTCCATATTCGAAACATCAATACATGAAACAGTGACGTAAAATAGTGCATCAGCATTAAACTTAAGCTTAAACGCCACATCTTCATCATAGGGCTTATACATCCCCAAATAGTGGGCCAGACAGACTGCAAGTAACTCGCTTTGTTTATATACACCTGAAGTGAATATTCTTTGTCTAATCACGACAGGGAAAGTTTTGTAGTAAGAAACTAATAAGCAGTTTTTTTGTGATGATGTAAGTGTCATGCAATGTCTCCAGTCTGTATTGCTGAGTTGAACATTGCAGATATTAATGAGCTATCCGCAATGTCACTGCGGATAGTAAAAAAGTTTCAATTTTAATCATCGCTTGAGGAGCCAAGAAAAATAAATTCGTAAAAATTTTCATATCCGTAATGTCACTGCGGATAGCTCTGGATAATCCATTTCAAGCAACAGGTCTGAATGTGTTGCAACTTTAAAACGAAATGGAGATACCCATGAAATTAAAAGCTATTTATTGCGCATTAGTGCTAACACAAGTGACCGCCTGTGGCGGTGGCAGTGAAACCAATTCCAATAACAACTCCTCTGGTGGTAGCAGTAATCCTCCCGTTACTACATATCCTCCTGTAACTAAAGACATGACTGTGACCTCGTCGGTAGAAAGCATCTCTTTGGGGGAGAATAAAGCAGTAACTTTTATCCTAACGGCCCATGACGAAACCGGAACACTGTCAATTGATTTATCTAAGTATGCAGGTATAGGCAGTGTTTCCAGCGTGATAAACGGTTCGACTATCTCGATTACTTATTCTTTACCAGATATAGATAACAATGTGTCCGAAGAAATCCCTATTACGGTTAGGGATAGTGATGATGAGGTTGCCTTCAACATTCCAGTCAGTGCTATTAATACTTCTGGTGAAATCACTTTAGATAAGATTAAAACCCTTCGAAACGCAATTGAGCAGCGAGCTGTTTATAACGATATTTTGCTGGCAGCGAAATCATATTCAGCTATGCAGTATTTGAATGGCGAGATATCAAAAAGTACTTTAATAAAACAAAGCGAAAGTTTGGCATCGGCTAAAAGTGAATCATTTATGTGGGGCTTTGATGTCTATATGGACGTCAATGTAGAACGTATTGATGAACGCATCGTAAACTATGAAAACAGCGAAATAGCCGAGCCAGAATTAGAAACGCTGTTTTACTCAATTCGCGACAAGCTGACTAATGGGGCCGCTTATCTAATTGAAGCTACAAACGGCATTGCTGAGCAATCAAGCAGTACCCCTCTTTTCCCTTCATACATAGTTTCAGCGTCACCTCTTGGTGTTTCAGGATTTATTGGTAATGAGCAATATGGTTCATGGCAAGGAGATGATTGGGTTTTCACCGAAGAGTATCAGCTACTCAACAATGTCGTTAAAAGCCCATGCTATAGCAACTAATCAAAGAGAAAGAGCAACAACCATGAAAATATTAAACACAACACTAGTTTCAGTCGCAATAAGCCTTGTATTAAGTACCGCTGCACATGCCGAAACCGTTAACCTGATTCTGAAACACAAAAGCACTACAGTGACGAAATACAGTAAAAGTTCAGTATCAAAAAAAGTGATGCAGCACTCAATAGCCACGCTGCCACTAAAAGTGAAAAAATCAACTCATAAAGTGATCAACAATTCGAAATACAGTCTGATCACTGTCGAAGCCGATAATCCAGAACAGGCAATACAAATGCTACGGACTACTGGCCAATATGAATCGGTTGAGCAAGATATTATTGTTCACACCCCTAAACCTATCGCTAAGCCTTCATTCAAAGTTCATAGTAACAATGATGATGGTTTGCCAAATGATGTGTATTACAACGATCAAAAGCCATATCTGGGCCCATTAGGTAAAGGTCAGAACTACACCGGAGAATACCTAACTGGGCATAATTTCGAGGGGGTATGGCGCACGGCCGATACGTCTGTTAAAACCATTCGGATCGGTGTAGCCGATGGTGATTTTACTCGCCACCCCGACATTATTTACAGCGATGAAGGTTTGGATGTTAGGGAACAGGACAATGATCCTTTCCAGAACGATGAAGTCATCAATGAACGCCATTGTGGCTCGCATGGAAATGGGGTGTCTTCCGTTATCTCCGCCATAAGAGACAACGAATTTGGTCTTGCAGGTACAGCCGTTAATACTGAGGTCGTTCCAGCAAGGGTATTAGATTGTGGTAGCGGTGGCGCTATTTTTGCTGATGCCATACGCTGGTTTGCTGGTGACTCATTAGGTGAGGGTATGCAGGATATCTCGGAGCCTGTCGTTGTTATTAACCTTAGCTGGGGAGCCCAATTCCCTGGTGGCTGCACTCAGTATGTTCAGGACAGCATTGATTACGCAACAGAGCGAGGCATCCCAGTTATTGTCTCTGCCGGTAATGATGATGTCGACGTTAAAGACCACCTGCCCACAGGATGCGATGGAGTGATTATAGCTGGCGCCACCAATTGGCAAAATGATCGCGCTGACTTTTCCAATTACGGCGATGAGATTGCGGTATCCTCACACGGTACTGATGTAGTTGCCTACAGCACTCAAAAATTTGAAGGTGACGAACAGGTTTATATGTATAGCGGGACGTCGTTTTCAGCGCCTATGGTAGCCTCCGCTGTAGCAACTGCAATCGGTCAGGCTGGGCCGTTGAGCATAGAGGAAATTAAATTTCTGCTTGCTGCAACGTCAGATAATTACAACGAAAACTCAACATGCATATTGGAAGAAAAAACCTGTGGTGCCGGTGGGCTAAATGCCAAAGCATTTGTTGATGCCGCAGTGAAATTGAAGGCAGGTGAACTGAGTTACATGCAGAGTGCATTTGCTGGTACAGAAAAGTGCGTTTCCGATATCGTCGATGACTTTTTGAATACTGGAGTTCCAAGTTGTCGCTTGTTTGAAGTGTCGTTTAACTCACTCGCTCAGAATAAAAACAATATTACTTATTCACTTTATCGTGTTGAACAAAGCGGCGAGTTCAATATGGATAATTCATCAATGGAAACGGTGATTGATAATACGCATAGCCCATCGCTATTGTTGGAGTTTGACCTGAGTGACCTGATAAATTTTGACTATGGTATGCGCACCTGCATTAACGGCGACTGCCAACCAATTACCCTAATTAACGTAAATTTGGAGGATGCGCCTCAATGCGATAGTTAAATAGTACGCACCGCCTCTCGATGCAAACTGGTTCCAGATGTTTCCCCCATAGCTGGAGCCAGTTTTTTCTCAATGAATTCTTTAAGCTTTTTCTCCGAACCTTCAGCTAAAACCTGAACCATATCGGCTTTCAGGGAATGAATATTCGCAACGTGATAGCGAAGACTGTCTAATTGAGATTCCAGCACCGCAATATCCTGAGCCACCTGTTTAAGCGCTTGCTGCTTAACATTAATATCATCCAGTAACTCGTTATTGGCGCGACTTAATTCAACAGCTTGCTCTCTGAGTTGCTGAATTTTCTGTTTTACAAACTGTTCTTTGTTGAGGTGCTTTTTATTGGTGACGCTTTTTGACTCCCCTCTTTGAAACCCCCAGTCCTTAAATGATTCAAATGCCAAGTCTTGCATTTTCTCGAAATGAGGGTTGAGTGAGTTTGTTTTTCCTTGTTTATTTAAGCCTTTAGTCATTAAATAGCGTAAGGGAGCTACCTTCTTTGAAAAGTCATAATTGATAAACTGTATATGCGCATGCACATTGCGTATAAATTGGTTTGCCTCCAGAGCTTCATATCGCCCTTCATCGAGATGAAAATCAATACCCAAAGGTTCGAATCCAAACTCGGCTTTCACAGCCAGAGCGTATTGTTTCAGGCGCTTCATTGTCGCTTGCTTTACCTTATCCGCACCGTTCAGTTCTTCCAATTTTGAATAGTGCTTTTCGCTCAGACACAGTACATGCTCAAATAGGATGTTATTATCTACACGGATTTTCTTACCGGTTACTTTTTTGTGCCTTTGACACATCAGCTCAAGTGCTTCAGTACATGAGTTGGTACCATGGTAATAGTATCCACAATTATCAACTGAACGCTCCCAGTGGACATTATCAGAATTAGTAAAGCCGCTGCGATTTGCATCAGCATGATCAAGTACAGCCTTAGCCGCTTTGGATTTATAGTAATGACAGCGAACACTCACCTTTGGTGAACCTTTCATTTAAAGATCCCCTAAAGGCTCAAGAGGTGGAAGCTCGTCTATGGACGCAGGCAAAAGTTCAGTACAAGCTCGACAATGATTACCCTTGAGACAATTTAGACGTTTCACAATATGCAGTTGAACCTTCTCCTTTGACTCAGGGCGTTTGACGTAATAGGTATTTAACAAGAACTCCCTGTAAGAAACATTTTGCCAAACCCTTGTTTTTTCTACCCAGGCATGCTCTTCAGGAGCTGTTAAATACTGTAACAATTTCCAGATTTCTTTAGACACTGTTTTTTTTTCAGCTGTGCTAAGCCCATCTTGTTGTGACATAAAAGAAAACAGTGCATTGATGTATTTATTTCTAAATAAAGGCCTGACAGTGTGGTAATCCTCTTTGCTATACGTCTTTACTATCATTGGGTTACTGAGCTTTTCCATGTGAACCTCCTCTGTTCTACCTTGAATATATCGTAATTCAGACAAACGGACGGGCGAGCAATGAAAAATATTTTAAGCCTTTAACGGCAAAGGTGAGACAAAGGCTTTAGTGGGTTTATAATCTACCTATGTAGCATTGGTTTAAATGTAATGGAATTTCAAACTTAACTGTAAGCGTCTCGGTAAATACACCTACTTTTAACCCCTGAGTTTTCATATTTTAT
>CAZUHQ010000044.1:0-27945 GCA_964620605.1 uncultured Thalassotalea sp. | reverse complement strand
CTGAGTATTTACGTTGTGATGATGAAATTAAGGTGACGCCTAAAGATGCTGACTTTATTGCTAAAGCTAAAGCGCATAATGCGGAGTTAGGGCGAAGAACTTTGTTAGAGGATGGTTTTTATAAGGCGTTGAATGGCTTAACTACGATAGAAGAAGTTGTTCGGGTTGCAGGTTAGTATATATGCCAACTTTTTCTTATAAAGCGTATGACCAGTCAGGTGGTAAAGTGGACGGTCAAATTGATGCACAGGATAAAGCTGATGCACTGCATTTGCTAAAAAAACAGCTGTTACTACCAACAGAAGTAAAAGTGCTTACAAAAAGCGATAAATCAATTTTTAATTTTAATCGTAAGGTTTCATTATCCGATCTGGAGTTCTTAACAGCTGAACTAAGTCTGTTGCTCGAATCCGGTGTTCGTATTGATAAAGGGATCGATATAATTCGCAAAACCAAAGCGAAACCTGCTTTAGCTAAAATGCTTGCCAGTATTAGTTCAGATCTTAAAAAAGGGAAAAGTTTGTCTGAATCAATTAAAGAGCATGGTGATGTTTTTGATCCTCTTTATTGTAATTTAATTGAACTTGGTGAAGCGTCGGGTAACTTAAGTGAAATTTTTGATGGTTTAGCTAAAGACTTAAAATTTAGACGTGACTTGCAACGTAAAATAGTCAGCTCACTAGCCTATCCCATGGTAATATTTTTCGTCTGTATTCTTGCTATTTTCTTTATTTTTAATTTTATTATTCCCAAAATGTCATCGATGTTTAGTGATATTAATGAACTACCTTGGTATACACAAATGATGCTAGCAACTAGTGAGTGGATGATAAATTATCAAGGGCTGCTATTAATAGGGATAGTGACGGCGGTTTTTTTCTTGATTAATGCTGCAAGAAAGCCGGGCTTTATTAATTGGTGGCAGACAATAAGCTTAAAATTTTCTCTATTTAGAAAAGCCATAGTGACAGTTGAGCGAATTCGTTTTAATAGTGGCTTAGCCTTAATGGTTAAAGCAGGAGTGCAAATAGATCGTGCAATGGAATTATCGGCCGGTAATATTAAAAATAAAATATTGCAACGTGAAATGGATGTAGCTAGAGCAAAAGTTAAGAGTGGGAGTGCATTAACTCCAGCATTAAAACAGACGTCTTTGTATCCTGATTTTTTTGTCTCTTTGCTAGAAGTTGGTGAAGAATCAGGAAAATTAGAACGAGTGTTTGAAGAAATTGCTAACAGATCTCGAAAAGAGTTTGAAAGTTGGACTGAGCGAATGACAACCCTTTTAGAACCTTTGATGATATTATTTATGGGGGGCTTCGTTGGTGGCGTTGTAGTTGTTATGTTGATGAGTATGGTCTCAATCAACGAGCTAGGACTATAGCGGAACTGAGCATGACTAATATTAAGTTGCAGCAGTATTTCGGCTATACATTAGTTGAACTTATGATTGTGATGGTTATTGTTTCTCTAATCATGGGAGTTGTTGGGCCGCTAACTATCAGGGGGATGGAAAAAGCAGAAGCTAAAAGCGAATTACTTTCTATTAAGAATTGGTTAAAACAAATTAGTTATCAAGCATATGCGAGCGGTAAAGAGTTAAATTTTATTGTTGCAGGTAAACGAATTGTTTTAAGCGAACAAAACAATGAAAGGGTATTAAAATCGGTAGAAGTTGAATATTTATTTTTTCAACCACAAAAAATTACTTTTAATAATAAAGGCTTTGTTTTTCCTCATAAGTTAGAAGGCACGTATCGAGACTTACCTTTAACCTTAAATTTAAATGGATGGATAAATGAAGATGGCATCAAACCGTAAACATCATCAAAAAAATATCAATAACAAGTAATATCTAAGTATTATGCATAAAATAAAATACACACAGGGTTTTACATTAATAGAAATATTAGTTGCCAGCGTTATTTTATTTTCCTCAATTGCTGCAGTGTCGCTTATTTATCGAGGGGCATATCTTTCATCTGAAAAAGCTAATAGCCATATGCTAATCAGTGGATTATTACCGATTGTTATTTCAAATATTAGAGAAGATATTAGAGGGCAAGGCAATGAAGAAGGCGCTGAGTTAAATGGCAAAGGGAGTTCATTTGAGGTCTCTTACCAATGGAAAGCTATATTACTTGATTATAAAGCACCTCCCAAATTTTTTGATGTCGATTCAGGTAAAGTGATTGAAAGCGCTAAAAAATATAAATTATGGCAAGTGGAATTGGTGATGAATGATGATGTATCAACGTCAAAGTATTTCTTTAAAGAATTGAGTTGGAATGATAAATAAGAATTCAGGCTTTACTTTAATTGAATTATTAATAGCAATATCCATCTTAAGTGCGTTGTTATTTACTGGTACATACGCATATCAAATGATCGCTAATCGTTGGGATAAGGAGCTTGGTAGTTTTAATAAAACAACAAGAATAACCAAAAATTTGAATTTAGTGGTTGACTTATTAAGAGGAGTTCAGCCGTATATTGTAACCGAAAAAAATTTTTCATATAGCAAACCCGCATTTTTTTTTATAGGTTTTAATGATCGTTTGTTATCTATAAGCCGTTCAGGATTGTTTTCTCAATATTACCCTGAGGTCTTCAGGTTGAGTACATTAAAGAAAGACAATGGCCTATATGATTTGATATATCAATCAGTAAGTACAGAACATTTATTATT
This sequence comes from uncultured Thalassotalea sp., assembly GCA_964620605.1. GTDB lineage: Bacteria > Pseudomonadota > Gammaproteobacteria > Enterobacterales > Alteromonadaceae > Thalassotalea_E. The sequence continues at coordinate 25,256 of CAZUHQ010000044.1, read as the reverse complement.
ATTATCTCCCCAGCAAAACATTGAGTTTGAGCATACAGTAACTTTATTGGAAGATATTCAAAATGTAAGTTTTAGTTATCTCGGTTGGGATGATTATATGGAATATGCAGATAGTAGTGAAACTCTCAAACCTCCTTTATGGCGTAGTGATTTTTCAGGAATTGATAGGCAACTTTTACCATTGCAAATGGAAGTAGAGATTAAAATCGATGAAAAATTGATTAATTTTAAAGTTCATTTTGATAGAAGAACGTTAAGATATTTGTCGTCTTATGTAGATGTTTCATCATGATAAAAAAAGAAAACGGCATTGCGTTAATCCAAATTCTAATTATTACCGCTATTTTGTCTGTGTTTGCTTTATATTTAACCCAAACTGCAAAGCAGCAAATTAATATGGCTATGATGGCTCAGGATAAAGCTGCATCCGAACTTGCTATACATTCAGCTGAGGCCGAATTGCTCTTCCATTTATTGACTTCGGATAAACTTCAAGAGAGTACAGATAGTGAGGAAGTAAGCGTTGCAAGCAAATGGAATTTTTATAACACCCCTTTTGCAATAAATGATCGAGTGATGATAACTATCCAAGATCAGGCAACCTTGATGAATTTACACAGTGTTCATAAGGGACGGGTAAAAAAGCTATTTAATTATTTAGGAATAAATGAGCAAAGAAGTGAGGAAATATTAGATCGCTTGTTTGATTGGCAAGATGTTGATAGTATCACCCGACCCTTAGGGAGGGAGACTAGTGCTGCTAGTTTTTTGGTGCGTAATGGTCCTGTGCCTGATGTAACAGAAGTAAAGCACATATTATCATTGACTGACGCGGAAATGAGGGTATTTACAGATTATTTTACCATCTTCTTTTTTGGCGATTTTAATCCAATGTTAGCTAATGCGGCGATGATTGAAGCATTAAGTAACTCAGAAGCCGCAGCACAAGTGATGTTGTTAAGAAGTAATCATCAATTGAGCAAATCAAACTTTATTAAAATTACGGGGATTGAAGAAGAAGATGATATGAGCTTTAGGGCGTCTAATGTACTTAAAATTCTATTTGATGCAAAAATTGAATCGGCTAATGTCAAAAAAGAGATTGTTGTCTCTTTATCACCATACTCAAAAGAGAGTTATGGTCCAATAAATATGCTATCTGACAGAAAATAATAATATGAATGCAAAAGTAGAACAGCAGCAAGGGCTTTATAAAAAATTAGTATCAAAATTTTTAGTGAAATTTTGTGCTTATTTTGATGGTGACTTATATTTGTTTGCTGATAATAGCGGTGAATTATCATTTGTTAAGTCTAGTGGTGAAACTAAGCAAAATGTTCTAATTGTTTCTTCTGATTTTTATACAGAAACAAAACATGATTATCCAGTTTCTGATAAAAAAGAACTACTTAAGCTTGTTCAGCTTCAATTAGAAGAAAAACAGCGCTTCTTAATACAAAATATTACCGAAAGTAAGTCAGTTATCAACTCCTGGTGTTTTTCAGAACAAGTACCAAAAGCCTGGTTACGAATACCTGAGTCATTATTATTTGCCCAAAGTATTAATAACGGCGATGTTTTGTCCGTTTTTAACAGACAACAGGAAGTAACTTTTTTTACAGTGTTTAATCAGGTTATTCAGTCTGCTAAATGCAAAGGTGTGATAAATTCTGCAGAGAATTTCGCTTTGTCAGTCGGTATTTCAGTAGAAAAAGAATCTACGATTGTTCATTCAGATAAAGCAAGTGTTTTTGCTAGAGCCATTACTTGTTTATCTTTAGCGCAGCTTACAGCGTTTTGGGTAAAACCGTCGAGATTGAAATTAAAAAATGTGCTTTCATCGCTCGTTATTCCGGGAATGTTCGTATATTTTTCATATTTGCTGATAGGTAGTATCTATTTAAATGGGAAGATTTCGTATCTCGAAAGTCAGTTGGCACAGCAAGATAGTAAAGTATCAAGACTATTGCAGATACAAACTGATGTAGAAAATAAGCAAAACTATAATCAAAAGCTTAATGAATTTTGGTCGGATAAAAATAGTATTGCTGCTTTATGGGTTGCATTGAATCCCATTTTTGAAACTGTCGATATTCGTTCAATTGTTCGACAAAATGAAAAATTTATTATTCGTGGTCGTACGGAAGATGCTTCTGCATTGTTAGATCGTTTAGCGAGTGAACCAAATATTCTTTTAGCTCGTTTTGAAGCGCCTGTTCGAAAACAGCGCAACAAAGATAGCTTTCAAATTAGTATTGAGCTTCATAAAGGAAAAGTTGTACTCGATAACAAGCTTGCTGATGATGCACAAGGAGTAACGAATGAATGAGTTAAGAAAACATTCAATGGCGTTAATTCTCATTGCTGTTCTTTTATCAATTAAATTTATATTTGTTCCTTTAGTTGAATGGCAGGATAAACAAATAGTTCAATTAAGGTTGTTAGACAAAAAAGTGGGTAAAATAGAACAATTAATTTATCAACAGGAAAAATTAGAATTAGCTCATAGAGAAGCTGAACAAAGCTTAGTTGTATTGTCATCGTCCTTTTACACGGCACAAAACCCTGATGCTTTTAAAAGGAAAATACAAAAGCAGGTAGAAGAAGAATTAGAAAAGTTCGAATTAAAAATCAGTAATATTGGCTGGCAAACTACTGTCAAAAACCAGGGTGCGCCTATTGATGAATTCGGTCTGGAATATTCATTTTCGGGTAAAGGTGAGCAGGTCTTTCAATATATGTTGTATCTTGCTCAAGACACTAAGTATTCAGATTTTTCCGAGTTCAGTATGTCATTTTCAAGACAAAAGCCAGGAAAACTAGGGCGAATAACAATTAGATTGATAAGAACTTTTTATATGAAAGCTACTGAACTAGAGTCATCATTAAGTCTAATTGCCGCGCAGCAAGAAACTAAGGTTCAGTTAGAAAAAGTGGGTGGATAAATGATGAATTTCCAAAGAATTATCGCGTATTCTTGTCAGCCTACAGTTATCATAAGCATTTTAATTGCAGGCTTGCTGGTTATTAACGATTTTACCGAGCGCTTTACATTTAGTAATAACGCGGCTGATTTTTCACGTGAATTGTTAGAAGATGTGAATTTTACATCGAGACAGTTGTCAGAAGCTGAGGTAAAGAAATTAGTAGAACTGTATAGTAAATATATTTTATCAGAAGAAGTGGAACAGGCTGCACAGGAAGAAAATAAAGGGTTATCCCTTAAGCAGCAGTTAGCACAAACTGGTGAATTGTCTGAAGTATATGTTGGTGAATATAAAATTGAATTAAAAGCGGTGATTGACGCGAGTAACAGCAATAAGAAAGCGTTATTGTTATTTACCAATGTAAAAACTGCAGAGAGTAAAATTGAAGAGTATCAGGATAATACACTAGTTCATGATTTTAATTTGAAAGTCATGAACAATACACAAGTGTATTTGAGCCGAACACATGCTCAGGGTAAACAAGAAATAACACTAAACATGTATCAAGTAGAAGATACTAAATAAAAGTAAGCGCATTATGAAATTTGATCAAAGCAGAATAATTGTAAATAGCCTCATGTTAATGATCGTTTTAGGTGGTTGTGCGTCTAAGCCATCTGAAAAGTTTTCACCAGAACACTCTTATTTGCGAGGTGAGAGAACAATTAACGATGAAGACTATAATGATAACGTTAATGCCCAAGACTCAAAACAACAGGCCGAAACAACGCAAAAATTTCGTTTTATACCGCCGTTAAAACTAAATACTAAGAATTCTAAAACGGCTGAAGATGTTTTAAAACGGTTTAGTGACGAGCAGTTAGTGAAAATAACGGCAGATTCTTTGCCACTAAAAGATTATCTACATCAAGTGTTAGGGCAGCAGCTGAATGTAAGTTATGTGCTTGGCGATGAAGTGAATCAAGATGCTCAACCTGTTACTATGAATTTGCAAGAGTCAATAAGTGCTCGTAAACTATTCGCATTAACCGAAGAGTTGTTGACTAAACGAAAATATGCCGTCCGGTTTGACGATGATATTTTTTATATACATAAAAGTGCTGAGAGCCAAACTGGCAACATTGTTTATGGCTACGGTAAGGGGATGGACGATGTGCCTAATACTTCTTCGGATATTGTTCAGCTTGTGCCTTTTGAATATGGTATGCAAGTATCTTTAGGTAATACGCTGCGTCAACTTACAGGGGTGAAATCTATCCCTGATCAGGATAGAAATGCTATCACTATACAAGGAAAGCGCCGTGAAATAGTTAAGGCCTTAGAGTTGATTCAGATAATGGATCAGCCAAGACTGCAAAATCGCCATATTGGTATTTATGAGAGTGTTTTTATCAATAGTAAGGACCTAATTCAGAAGCTAAAAGAATTATTAGATCAAGAAGGTATCTCTCTTGGAACGGGTTCTACGACTAAGATGGCGTTATCTATTGTGACCTTGAATGATCAAGGTTCCGTAATTTTATTTGCTAATAATAAGGATATTATTGATAGGGCGGTTTATTGGGCGGAAAAAATAGATCAACCCATTACGACTCAGGAAAAGCAGTATTTTACATATGCCCCTAAGTTTTCTCGAGCCATTGATATGGGGGAAAGCCTACAAGCGTTAATTGATTCAACAGGTGGTTTAATCGGTAACAGTACGTCTGCGGCAACTGAAAATAAAAAAGCTGACCGTCGTCGTGTAACTAGTGCAAGTTCTAGGGATATGAAAATGGTAGTAGATGAGCGAACAAACTCCCTTATTTTTTTCTGTACCGGACAAGATTATAAGCAGATGTTGCCGCTGATTAGAAAATTAGATGTTTTACCCAAACAAGTGATGTTAGAAATGATGATTGCAGAAGTCACATTAACCGATGAGTTTAAGCAAGGGGTTGAGTTTGCTTTTTCAAAGGGAAATTATGGGTTTTCTACCCAAGGAGCCTTTATGGGAGAAGGGTTTGGTGGCTTATCTTATTTACTTCAGGGCGCTAATGGCAATGTTGCAATGAACCTTTTGCAAACTAATAGTCTGGTAAATATTCTTTCTAAACCTTCGCTAGTGGTACGTGATGGCGTTAACGCAACCATTACTGTCGGTACGGATATCCCTATTGTTGGTGAAACCAGTAGTGACCCTCTTGGTACTAATAAGCAAACTACCTCAATCGAATATCGTAAGACAGGGGTCGAGTTATCGGTAACGCCAACGGTTAATGCGCAAGGGGTGGTATTAATGGAGATTAAGCAAAAAATAAGTAATGAGGTGGATGCCGGAGGCACCTCGGTGATTAGTCCGTCAGTTTTTGAACGTAGCATTAGCACTGAAGTGATTGCTGAAAGTGGTCAAACAATAGTATTAGGCGGACTGATCAGTTCAAACAGCAATAAAAAAGAATCCAAGGTTCCTGTATTAGGTGATTTACCGTTAATAGGTGGCTTGTTTAGAGCGAAAACTGATGGTGGTGATAAAACAGAACTTGTGGTAATAGTAACTCCAAAGGTAATTGAATCTGCCGATGAATGGAATGATATTAGGAGTAAGTTTAATCAAGCATATAAGGAAATAAGCTTTAATTAACCATAACTATTTGTGGTAATAAATGAAAATTATCCTAAAATTATTTGATTATAATGGCTTGTGGCAAAAATTAGGCTTGAATTGGCGAGTTATATCGGGTAGTTTTTGCAATGAGTTAAGTTATTGAACTTACTGGTAGATTAAAAAATACTCTTTTTAATGAAAATTGTAGAAAAAGACCTTGTTTTATTAACTTAGAGTATTGACATGGTAAATTCATTGCGTAAACTTGATTTGCGTTAAGAAGTCGCTTAGGCGACGGCCTAAGTTTTAATACAGGTGTGTTAATAAAGAAAAAGCTTTAACACAAGTGTTTTAATTTAACGAAAATGAAAACTAACAACGAGAAAACTACTTTCTCAGTTTCATGAAACAAAGGAAAAAGAAATGTTTAAAAAAACTCTTTTAGCTTTATCTGTTGCTGGTGTTGCTTCTTTAGCTAACGCTGGTAATATTTATGTGTCAGTTACAGACAGTGTTGCAGCTGACTTAACAACTGATTTAGCTCCAACTGGTGCGGCTGCTGAAGCTCTAGGTGCGGATAGTGCTTTAGCTGGTGGCGACGATAACTGTGATGTGTTAGCAACTGATCTTGGTGTGACATTACTTGATTCTGCAGTAACAAGCATCGCATCAGCTGGTGGTTCAGATGATACTATCACTTTTGCTGCTGGTGGCTCAGACGTAACTAAAGTACAAATGACTGGTGCTGGTGCATGTACTGTTTTTTACCGTGCTGAAACTAAATCAACTACCCCTTTGAAAGACGGTATTGAGTACTCAACTGCAACTAATGTTGAAATTACTCCATCAATTGTTGTTGGCTTAGGTGGTCTTAAAGATGAAGATACAGTAACAATTAATATCTCAGGTGCGAAAATAGATGTAGCTGCTACAATTGCACCTATGATTGTTGTTAGTGGTGATTCTGGTGTTAAAGATACTTCTGTTGCTAACACTAATATTGGTACTGCAGCTGACATTACGTTTGACGTGTTAGACGTTGCAGCTGACGGTTCTCAAGTGCGTTTCACTGTACAATCAGCTACACCTGGTACAGTTTCAGTAGCACCAAATGCGATCTTAGATCTTTCAGGTGTGTTCTTGGATTCAACTGGTTTATCAAGTACTACAGCAGTAGCTATTGAAGCTTTTGCTACTAACACTTCTGGTACTGATTATGACCCTTCAGCATTAACAACTATTACTACATTAACACCACAGTACACTGCTGCGGTAACGTCTAAGTATGATGCGTTGATCGATGTTGGTGCAGACCGTCAAGAATTTGAAAGCAGTGCAACAACTGATGTAATGACGTTCTCAATGACTAAAAACACAACTGGTTTAGAGTTAACTCCTGCTACAGCTTCATATGTTATTGCTGGTGATTTCTCTTGGTTTGCTAATGCGGCAGTTGATGCTAATGAAGATGGTAAGTACTCTTCAGCTGAAATTGGTACTGCTGTTGCATATGCTGGTGGCACTAACGATGCGGCAACTTCTTATGCAGTAAACGAAGATTTAAATGAATTAACTATTACTGCTGCGACTACAGGTGCTGCTGTTGATGCTGCTCATACTGTAACTTTCACAGTGCCAGGTTATGATAACGGTGATATGGAAAACCCAGTAATTCCAGTGCAAACATTCACTTTAGATGCAAGTGTTCAAGATGACAAGTCTTTCACTACTAAAGCTGTTGAAATGCCTGCAGGTGAGTCTTTAGACGCGGGTGCGTGGGAACTTAACGGTTCGGTAATCTACTTACCATATGTTCCATTTGGTCCTAACACTCAGCCTATCATCCGTCACACTAACAAAGGTACTCGTACTGGTGACTTAACAATCCGTTACATGGTTGAAGGTGAGCACACTGAGTGGCAAACACTAGATGCAGCAGGTGTTGAAGATTCAACTCCAGGTGTACGCAACATGTTAGGTTTAGTTACTGATGCTCTAGCGGGTGAAGGTTATGATTCTTCAACTAGCAGCTTTAAAGTAGCATTGGAATTTGTTACTAACGTTCCTGCTCGTGACGTGTTTGTATTTGGTGGTGCTAAAATCACTACTGAAAACTCAGACCGTATCCACTTAGGTACATTAAAAGACAACGACTAATCATTAGTTAGTTTTTTTTAAAGCGAGCTTAGGCTCGCTTTTTTTTTACAGAAAATATTGAAAAGAGTGCAACAGGATTGTTTTGAAAACGTAGTGTTTTAATTTTGGTCTTTTTCTACTCTAAAAGTTATTTTATCTTAGACCAATTGCATTGAATATTTAACCAATTCCGGGATGTGAGAACAAAGCAAATTGATATTGATGTAGTTATTGCAATTTGTAACGTTTCCACTTGCCTGACAAGCTCCCAAAAGACGAGTTTAAATGCTTCGTATGCGCGTTGCTGGTTTTGATAAGGTTATTACATATATGAAGTACGTCAGGGGACGCAGGAGTTGTTATCAAGATTAGCCATTGGCTGTAATTAATGTCTTGTCTGTAAGTCTTTTAATTCTCGCTGAATGAGCAAATATTTAATTGAACTGGTATTACGATTTGTAAAAAGAAAGTTATGGCAAAAATGTGTAAAAATGAATCCCTGTTACTTGAACAATCTATCGAATTGTTTGATAAAGGCGAGGTAAAGTCGGCAGGAAAGTTATTAGCTAAAATTAAAACGAAAACTAACGATGTAGCTTTGATGGCGATGAAGATAGCTTATAAAGAGCAAAAATATCAGAAATCAATCTTAATCGCTAAACAACTTTTGGCAAGTAAAGCTGGTGGAGAGCAGCAGTTTAGTGCTCGTAAATATTTAGCAACCTCTTTAGTTAAGCTAGGCTACAAGGAAGAAGCCATCGTTCATTTAGAATCGGTTTGTTTGAATAATATTACTATTGATAATGCCCCTTATATTTTTAGCCTCTGCCAGCTATATTTAGATCATAAACTACTTCGCAGATTGGAAGCACTGGCACCGAAAATGCTCTCATGGCAGCGTTATTTTGGTAAAGCATCAATACTCTTGTTAAATTCAGCCGCGTTAAGTGGTAATAAAAAATATTTGACCAAAAGAGCATCAGAATTGTTGCCTTATTTAGCTGACTTAAACAATAAAGAATTAATTTATTTAGCCGAAATTTTTATGAGGCTCTATAAATATGATGAAGCGGCAAAAGTTATTACTGTTTATCAAGGTAAGTTCAAACTAGATTTTAGTGCATGTTTATGGGCTAAGCTTGCGTTAGCAAAGAAAGAGTATCAAGAAGTAATATCGCTTTTAACTGATGAAATTGTTAAAGCATACGGCCCATTATATTATGCTAAAGCAAAAGCATATAAAGAGTTAGGTAATTATGAACAGGCATTTACCTGTTTAACGTTAGGGGCTGAACATTACAAAGAGTTAATTAAAAAAGAGAAGGTATTAGATTACACAATTGCTAACAAAAGGGTGCTTCCTAAGTTATCATTTGCTAAATTAACAGGTGATAAATTTTATCCCTTTACCCATGTCTTTACTTTTGGCTTTCCTCGCTCAGGAACGACCATGCTAGATAACATATTAGCAACTCAATCAGAGGTAACTGTATTAAGTGAAATGTGTCCTGTGAGTAGAGTAGTAGAGAGCTTTTCAATGAGGTTATCAAAACGTTATCCGCAAGACCTAGATAAGTTAACCTCAGATGATATTGATATATTAATAATGGTTTATTTTAAGGCGATAGAGGAACTCGGTATTGATATTCCTGAATCTGGTTGGCTTGTTGATAAACATCCCTTTCATACAACACATTTGCCTCTAATAAAAATATTATTTCCGCATGCTAAGCTTATATGCTCTATTCGGCATCCACTTGATGTATGTTTGAGCTGTTTCGAAATTGATTTTGCATTATGGAACGAAACCAGACAGTTATTGTCGCTTAATGATATAACTTCTCGATATAATGCTTTCTTTTCATTACTTGAAGAGTTTGAGCAATGTGTGGGACAGAAAGTTCTTTATGTTAAGTACGAAAACTTAGTGGCTGATATAGCTAAAGAAATGGCGAAGGTTTTTGATTATATTGATTTGCAACCGAATGAAGATTACAAAGTTTTCTATGAAAAAATGTCTGATAAATATGTTACATCTGCGTCAAGAGGGCAAACAGATCAACCCGTTTATCAAACGTCTGTAGAAAAATGGAAGCAATATGAGCAGGAATTATTACCTTATAAAAATAAGCTTGCTCATTTTTTAGAAAAGTTTGCTTATACTTAAGCTGGTTATTAATTTGTCTTTTGGCCTATATTTATAGATATGCTCGAGCATATAATAAATATTAATAATTAATTCAATTAGAAAAAAAATGAAAAAGATATTAATCGCAATTATCTACTTAATATTAACCCTAGGGCATTTAAGTGCTGTTGAGAATGAAATAGATAATAATAGTGTTTCTGAGCTGCAATTGACTAATTTGAAACAAAAATATAGCTATGGCATGGGTGTCAATAGTGCGTTACGGTTTAATGATAAACAGGTTCCAGTAGACAGTGAATCCTTTGTCTTGTCAATGAAACAAATACAAAATAAACAACCACTGTTACTATCTGGTGATGAAATAATCAGTACAATTGAGCAACTTAAAATGCTGTTCAATTCAGGGGACTTTACTCAGGTTGAGAGCGAGTTGAAATCTAAAGAGGACAGAATTTTACCAACATTTAAACAACGTTATAGTTATGCCATGGGGTGGTCTGCAGCTAATAAACTTAGAGAGCAAGGGATAGAGTTAGATATTACTAGCTTTGAACTTGGCATGCGCCATGTTAATCAAAGTGCTGCCCTTTTAATGAGTAGTGAAGATATATCTGCTGCTATCAAAGAAATAAAATCGGAAATTAAAGAAAAAAAAGAAGCTGAGTTGCATAAAAAAGCGCGAGTAAACGAGCAATTAGCAATGAGTTTTTTTATTGAAAATGCTAAAAAAGAAGGAGTTAAAGAAACTGCCAGTGGTTTGCAATACAAGGTATTAGAGACGGGAAAAAGCAACAAAAAACCTACTTTGAACGATCAAGTAAAAATAAATTATCAAGGGCATTTAATCAATGGCGTTGAATTTGATAATTCCTATAAAAAAGGCAAGCCGGTTGTTGTTGCTTTAGATAAGCTAATTGCTGGCTGGGCAGAAGCATTACAAATGATGCCTGTCGGCGCAAAGTGGCGTTTATTTATTCCACCTGAATTGGCATATGGTGTTGCCGGTAATGGTGGCGTTATTGGACCAAATGAAACGTTAATCTTTGATGTTGAATTACTAGAGTTATATGAAAATATTCCACTTTCAATAGCTGGTGAAAGCGTTAAGGTTAAGTAGAGAGCAGTAAAGGTACTAGTTATATAATGGAAGGTAATATCAAGCTCCAGAATGCTTCAATGCTTATTAAAGATAAAAAGTATGCAAAAGCCTTGGCAGTTCTAAAAAAATTAAATAAAAAGAAGAACCTGCGTTCATCTGTAACTTATTCTTTGGAAGGTGCATGTTACACTAATAGTGATAATTTTGTTATGGCTGACATAGCTTATAAAAACTCATTATCATTGGCTCAGTCAGAAGGTGAGCGCTTAAGTGCTATCAAAAACTTGAAAGCTATTGCTTTACGTCAGCAAGATTACACAACTGCAATTAATTACTTGAAACAAGAATTAGCCATTGATGGCTCAGCCCAAAATGCCTTGTCCCGAATGCAGTTGTGCCAGTTAAGTTTTCAAATAGGGGATATTGAAACTGTTGAGGAAAATTTACCAAAATTGCTAACATTAAGCGATTACGCCATTTCAGCCATGTTTCTTTATGTGCAAATGTTTATTACTCGTAATCGGCCTGAAGCTGCAAAGTACTTAAATAGGTTGGCTAGTGAGCTTAACAATTTATCTGAAGACAATGTAATGATGCTGCTAACTTCATATATAGAATTAGGCGAAGTTACTAAAGCGAAGCATATTTACGAGCTTATTAAAGCCGAGTATGGAAGAGAGACTTGGTGTCTTCAAGTTGAGAATAAGCTATTAAGTGTTGACCTGAGCGAGTCTGTCACAGAAAAAGAGAGTAAAACTTCTACTAGGGATATTGTCGTAGGTACTAATCAGCCAGTTATTGCTATCGTGCAACGTTTGGTGGATGACTTGTTAGCGAGTGGTGCTGTTTTTCATAATGATCTTATATTAGAGGAAAATAGTAATAATTTAAGTGCAAAAATAGTTAAAGAACATCAAGCTTTTCAAGAGTACATGTCGGTACCTATAACCTGTATGCCTTTGACTGGAGACTATGATTATGAGGTCGACTCTCAATTTAACTTGATTGCAACGTTAAAAAATGATGCAGTAAATCCTAGAGCTCAAAATATTATGAAGGACATGGTAGCTCTCTATAATGAAACAAAAAAGCTAGAATCATGGGTTGAAGCGTCGCCTTTGCTGCTGCTGTTTGATGCACCAAAATTAGCTGAAGTACTAATTAATGGTAAAGTGTTTTCAAATAAGATTAAGCGGTTTAAGAAGCTTTTTGAGGAAAGAAATTTTAATGAGTTGTTAATTCAAAGTTTTTTAGGATCAAGAGAGTTTACTTATACTAATAAAATGCTGGAAAAAGCGGGGTTAAAAACTGATAAAAGTAGTGAGCGTGGCTTGTTGGCTACGATAGATTTTTTAAATCATAAAACAGGGTCAACAGGATACACATACGACAGTAATAGTTCTTCGATTTCTGTGACAGGAAAAGCAGATAAATATTCTCAGGAACTTTTTGTACAATATAATATCAGTGATCCTCTTGCTACCTACTTAATTTATGGTTTTATTGACATAAAAGTATCATGGATTTTTAGTGTATCTACAGAGTTATTTACCAGAGGTGGAGCGTCAATTTTAGTTCTAAATGATCCAGTGAAAATATCAAGAAAACTTAATGCGAATGTTAAGCATTTAAGAACTTTTATGCCGGGAGTCATTCAATCGAATGGCAAAAATATAGTTCTGTCATCGTTAGTAATACCAGATAGGAAGCATCATAATACATTAAAGGAGGTATTAGCTTTTGTGTTATTAGAGAATGATTTTTGTCGAAAATATTCGTCTAGAGATGTATTGAAAGCAGAAGTTAAATACTTAGAACAGCAACTCATTGAGAAAAACTTAGAGTATTGGCGAAAGCTATCCCAAGAAATTGGGAATACCGAAACTAAAGTTGATGTTATTCCAGAGCAGGCGTTTCAAGATATTTCAAAGCTTTGTGATTTTTATATACGCCATATTAATAATTATGTAAGTTTTTAGGCGATAATGTTTTAATTAACTTTGCTAAGCTAAGTCTTGTTAAAGTGATAACTTAACATGCCTTTAAGGCTAGAAAGTATAATCAAATAATTCAATATCTTGCTGATAAAACATTTCGACGAATTCCTTAGACTCACTATCGTAAAAGCTTCGATAGTGATCAATTTTATTTTTTTCTGTTTTTGTAAATCGTTTAAAAATGCTATTGATCCCTTTGGCTGAGGTTTTATTTTTATGAGGTAAAGACAATCTTTGCTGACATATCATATTGCTAACAATCGCAAAATCTTCATCTATATTCTCGAATTTACCGACAAAATTTACTAAACATTTACCCTTGTCATTGTAAATAAACTTATATTGTGGCATCACGTGGCGATATATGCCGTTGTGATGCCGATAATCATCTATATTTTTTTCGGGGAAATGCTTGAATAGAAAGTCTTTAAAACTATATTTATGCTGTTTGTAGCGATATTCAGATACTAACCTATCCCAAGGATTTCTCACAAAAGTAAAACGAAACAGTTTGTTAAATTCTTTTGGTGTTAAATAGCCATAGTCTAAATATTCCCGAGCGGTTAGATGAGCAAGTCTGGGTGGACCTTTTTGAGGATTTGAATTGGATTTTAGCAACATTGAACTTCTTTGTTCCCAGGATAATCCGGCTCTTTGTAAAAACACAGACTCAATACTTTGGCCCGCAGTTTTTGGTATATGTATATATAAGCACTTGTCGTAATAGGAAATCATAATTTAAATGTCGATGTTATTTGATGGCAGGTATAGCTAAAACTTTTTTAATAGAGTAATAATAACTGATTAGATTTTGTATAGACATTGATACTGCCGTACTTATTGCAGCGCCAAATGCTCCATAACTCGGAATTAAGGTAAACATTAATATCAAAGTTATAATAGCGCAAAAAATGACATTTCTTTGATGGAGTCTTTGATAACCTGTCATTACGAGTAAATAAAAAGTCGAACCAACACTGATATTAACAAATTGCCCACAAATTAGTATTCTCAACCAATCAGCACCAACAGTAAAATGGCTACCAAATATAGCCATTATATTTTCTGCAAAGACAAAAATTGCTCCAGACACAATTAGGGAAACTAATAAGAGAACCTTATTAGAAGTGCTCATTAAACTCTTTAGTTTATGTATTTCATTGTTTTTATATAGAAATGCAAACTTGGGCGAGATTACTATGTTTACTGCAAACAGTATAAAAGAGGAGCTTAAAGATATTTTAGATGCGAGCACAAATATACCTACACTTTCAAGCGAAGCATGCATGGCGAGTATTATTGAACTTGCTTGCTGTATTATTAATGAAACTATCGAAGATATCCATAAAGGCTTGCTGTTTGTCATTATTATTTTTAATGGGGTGATTTTGAGGTTAAATCTAATTTTGAGTTTATGTAAATTTATAATAAAGCTGATAATTAGAGTAAAGTAAGATAAAACCATAGTGATGAATAATAATTTGACAGCACTATCGGGGCTAAAAATAGGTATAGTAATAATTGTTAGTGATATTGTTATTAAACTATTAAAAGCAATAGCATAATTTGGATGCCCAAAGCCACGCATTAAGCTAGCATTTATAATAATTAAAGTGTTAGGGAATATGATTAGTATAATTAAAGGAAAAAGTTCTGTTAGAAGCTTTTGATGAAGTATTTGAATTAAAGAGTCCTTAACCATCCAAACAACTAACATTGTTAGAGAGGCGCTAACGGCTGATATGATAAGCGCTATAGTGTAATACATTTCTATATTATCTTTATTTTTTTCATAAAAATAGATAGATGTATACTTCACAACTGTGTTTTCTAAGCCAAATTTCGCAATGGTAACAAAAGTAAGAATTAAAATGATACTTAAAGAGTATGCGCCGAATTCTTTAGGACTTAAATATAGTGTTACGACGTAAGTAAAAAGCAAACTGATAAATGCCGATGACACTTTCATAATGAAAGGCCAGCTAGATTCTTTTAATAATGGAATAGCTTCTTTTATCATTGCATTAAATCTTTACTTTGTATTAGGTTGTTTAATATTAAATTAAGGCGTGAGTTGTGGTATAAAAGCGCAGCTGTACTCTATATTTTTCATTATAAATTCCCAATTATTACTGAACTGTTTTTTCATAGAGACGGTACAGCTTTGTTAATCCTTTTTTTATGTATCTTAATCTAGGGAAGAAGTAAAGTAGAGACGTTTTCTTATCATCGTTAAACTTCCATTGAAGTAAAGATGGCTCATTTATGCTAATAATTTTTTGGGTCAAATTATAAGGAGGGAGTCTATGTTTTTTATTAATTAATAATGAATGTTCCATAAACTCTCTACTATTCATTGGTGGTATTTGTTCTATGACTGCTTCTTTATATGTTGCACCAATGCTTCCCCATACGCTAAGCCTGTGTTCCCAATAAAGTAAATCCAATATGTCGTAAGGAAGTTCTTTAGGTAATTCATTTAACCATTTAGTAAAGCCTTTAATGGCATATGGGTTGTT
Organism: uncultured Thalassotalea sp.; assembly: GCA_964620605.1. Classification (GTDB taxonomy): domain Bacteria; phylum Pseudomonadota; class Gammaproteobacteria; order Enterobacterales; family Alteromonadaceae; genus Thalassotalea_E. Next base: position 9,821 of record CAZUHQ010000044.1, on the reverse strand, counting down.
TTTGTATCCTGTATATTTGGCTAAACGTCTACCATTATGCTTGAAAATTTTTGGCCCAAAAGGGTAGTAATAACATCTTGCAATTTCAGAAACGGAACCCGGTAAATGAGTGTTAGCTCAAATAGCACTTTTGAATGCAAAAATATTACCCATTGATCTGTCATAGAACAGGTTCCCTACATTTCCCGATAATACATCTAAATTTTCTGTATCTTGGGCGCGCTTAGTAGTAAATTGATGAGGTAAATTGAATTTTTTAGATATTTTAATAGGAATTGTCTTATCATATTCTGGTGTAAAATCGGAAACTGTTGTGAAAAAGTTAATTCTATCCAAGTATTTGGTGGCGCAAGAAAAAAGCATTCTAGAGTCGTAACCTCCAGTAATTGACATAGTGCATGTGTTTCTCTTGGTTAGGGCGTCTATTGTTCCTCTTAGAATAATAGATAGTTTTTTTGCTACCGTTTCTATTGACAGTAACTTTCTTTTTTTTATTGGCCAATATCTATGAGTCGTTATTGAATCTAGTGATAAATAGTGATTTGCGATCAATTGTTGGACGTTTGAATACGGAAGTATTCCTATAGGCCAGCTGCCGGAGTTTTTATATCTTTCAAAGTCTTTGACTACAGATATTTGTTTTTTACAGTCTCCTAAAGATTCTAGAAGGGCAGGTTGAGAGCCTACTGCAATAATGTTTTTATTTTGGTTTAAAAAGAACACTGTTTTGAGACCGCATGCATCATGATATATTCGTCGTCCGAAACTAGTTAGCAGGATTAATATCCAACGGCCACCTAATTTATAAACGTTTTCTTCAAATTTTTTAAAAGACTGAGTGTTGGATAAAATGTCTTTTAAAATAGCAATGTTGGAGTCATTTGGCCTATAAGGGTTTATTAGATCACCTAGCCCAATTATTGTAGTATCATTATGCTTTAATACGTTTTTATTCAATTTGGGGTGTGTATAAAGAGTTAAGTCATTTGATACCTCTTCACGTAACCAGTGTGTGAGTTTTTCGGGGGGATTTGGCTTGTTTGTTAGATAGAACTGCTTAGAAAATAAAAAAGGTGAAACATTCATAATGATAATTGTTGATCGAAGTAATTGTAAAAACTGAACTGTATTTTAGTAATCTAAAGGTTGGCACCCTTAAATCACTTTTATATATATATCTATTAACTTTCTTGCTATTGATTCTTCAGAAAACTGTTCTTTTATATATTTTTTTTTTAAAGCAATGTCTGAATATGATTGAGTAATATTACATTGATTTACCATTGCTTGCATTAAAATATCTGGCTCTGAAGATGAGACGATAGTTTCATTTAGTTTTTTTAGAATATCTTCAACACCGCCACAACTTGTAGAAATGACAGGCTTTCCTGCCGCTAACGCTTCGTGAGCTGCAACAGAAAAGGTTTCATATTCAGAAGCTAATATATAACAATTTGATTTTGCTATTTCTTGAGCGACTTGAGGGCGAGGTAACTCACCTAAAAATTCTACCGTATTATTTAGGTGTAACTTGTTAGCAAGTGAAATTAGTTCACTCTTTTGTTCTCCATCACCTATTATTTTTAGTCTTAGATTTTTATTTATTTTTAGAGCCTTAGCGAAAGCTTTTATAATTAAATGAATGTTTTTTATAGGCCGTAAATAAGCGATAGTAATAAAAGTATAGTGCTGCTTATCTTTTATCTCAGGAATTATGTTAAAACTTTCTATATCAATAATATTTCCAATAATTTCAATATTTTTCTTTATGCCAAACTCACATAAGTCTTTAGCTAAATTATTTGATACTGCAATTACTTGATTAGCATGCATGAAAGCATCCTGAACTAGTTTTACATCCTTCTTATGGAAATTACCAGTATGGAATGCGCTTGCATGCTCAGTAATTACATAAGGGATATTATGCTTTTGAGATATATAATGAGCAGCTATGCCCCCAGAACCAAAAGGACCAAGAGCACAACTATGAGCATGCAACAGGTCGGGTTTTCCAAATTGTTTACTGTAGGTTGAAAATAGAAAATCAAACTGCTTAATTCGTCGGTTGATATTTAATTGTCGTTGTTTGGGAATAGTCAGATATGATTTGATTAAAATTGGTATTTTATTGTCGTAGTATAACTTTTCTGGTCGCCACAAATGGAGCCCTTTAAACGAAACAGCATGAGGATGAATTATACCTACTTTCTCTCCTATACTATTTAATGCTTTAGCTTGATCTTTGAAAAATGAACCTAAAGTTGGATGTTTACTATCTTCAAACCAAGATGGTAAAATTAAAATATGCACAGTAAATTCAGAAGATTCGTTAATGGTTTGTATAGTTTACAAAAATAGTCTAGAAAACCTATGAAATAATGTCTTATAGTTGATTAAGGTATAGGAAGTATTTCGTCTTACTAATTCGGTGTATTGAGTCTGCCTTGAATGTTTAAGAAAATTAAAAAAAGATTACCTATTACCTATTACCCATATAAATCTTTTATGCACAGCTACAAGTGTATTTTTATACATATACCTAAAAATGCCGGTACAAGTGTATTAAAACTCTTTGGTGATGAAGAAGGTCGTAAGCACGCAAAGTGGTATGATTTTTTTGAGTCTAATGATTATTTCTTCAGTAAATATGTTAAATTTGCGATAGTGAGGCACCCTGTTGATAGGATGATTTCTGCATATAATTACAGTATTAATGGGGGAAATTACTCTTCTTCTGATATTGCATTGAAATCATTTATTTCAGAGCAATCCAGTAGCTTTGAAGAATTCATTGATAAGGTACTTTGTTGTGATTTTATGATGCAGCAGCCGTTATTTTTACCACAATATTTATATATATATGATAGAGAGTTGGATATAAAAGTGGATGTATTATTAAAGTATGAAAACCTAGCCGATGATTGGAAAATGTTTTCTTGCAATTATAAATTACCGCATCCATTACCATGGAAAAATAAAAGTACTAATAAAGTTTGTAAATCAGTTGTTTCTAGTTCATCAATGGAAAAAATACAAAGGCTATATAGGAAAGACTTTGAGTTGTTGGGCTATTAAGCTGTTTATGATTATTAGTTAAGATGAAAGTGTGGTTATTTATCGGGAAAATCAATAAGTTAAATTTATTGGCACGTTTTTACTTTATTTTTTGTCTGCTGTTATTTTTATTATGTATTTTATTTTGTTACTTGAGAGTTCACGGCAGTGAAGGAGAGTGGCTGATAAAAAGCTATTCACAAAACTTAAGTTACGGTGGAGCTATAAGTAATGTAGGCGATAATAATTACCGTATTGAGAGTAGAATAAACCCATTTTGCTTTGTGTCTCAAGTGCGTTGTAATAAAGCACTAATAAGTTACCGAAATCACTCTAAGCCGATTGAAGGTCGAAAAGTTGTTTTTGAGTTTGATTTCAAAATAGAGAAGTATAATTTCCAGCATTCACCCGAGTGGTGGGTGCTATTTCAAGATTGGTTACGAATAAATCCGGAAGATAAACAGGGAAATAGGCCAATAAGTACTATAGAAGTGAAATCTTATGGTGAACAGTTATTCATTAGGCATAAGGATTCAGCTTTTCAATGGGGCAATGACCCTACTCGGACAAAACAAATAACTAACGGACAACTGCAAATTTTTATTGGTACATCATATAAAATTAGAATTGAACTTATAGAAAGTGTCCTTCCTCAAAAGGGAGGGATGTCATTCTATGTCGATGACGAACTAGTCTCTAATGCTAAGTACCAGACAAAGTCAGCTAAACAATGGAGTGAAAATGTTCAAGAGTTTGGTTTATATCATGATAAATTATTTGATGTTAAACGATTAGAAGAAAATAAAATTGTATTTTATATTAGTAACTTGAAAGTAACTAAGTTGTGAGAATAGTAGGCACCTTGGAACACTTGAGTTATTTTTCTATATAAAGAGCAACTTTTTATTCAATGGAATAATTATGTTTCTTAGGGGTTTATCTGGCTGTTTGGCTTCTGTTAATATAAAATCCCTGTTTACCAGTTCATATATTCTTACTACAGCTAAAGTATAGTGGTGTTTTTTGTCGAGTATGTTTCATTGACCTATAGAGTGGTAGAAAATCATGAGCATATACAATTATTTATTTATTACTGAGTACTGTGGCTTGTGTCATCACAAATTAAAAAATTAGCATTTATTGCACCTGCATCAGTTGTACACACAGTAAAGTGGGTTAATGGTTTAGTCAATTTGGGCTTTGAAGTACATTTAATTACCCAGCATAAGATCAGAGAGCCTATTCATGAGAAGGTTGTTTTACATCTACTTCCTTTTAAAGGTGGCAAAGGTTATGTATTAAATGCCTTTTTTTTGCATCGATTAATAGCCAAGCTTAACCCTGATATTGTTAATGTTCATTACGCGAGTGGTTACGGTACATTAGCCAATTTAGCCCGCTTACCTCGTTATGTACTTTCTATTTGGGGGAGTGACGTATATGAATTTCCTTACAAAAGCGTTTTCCATAAACGATTAATTAAAGCCAACTTAAAGAGTGCAACGCATTTAGCTTCAACAAGCCATGCAATGGCAAAACAAGTTCGAAAGATTGCACCTAACGTAGCGGATATATCGATAACGCCATTTGGGGTAGATCTTTCACAATTCACCCCTGAACGAGAAGTTTTTACCAATCAAGAAATTACCATTGGTGTCGTTAAAAGAATGGAAGAAAAATATGGCTTAGATGTATTAATTCAAGCATTTAAGCTATTAAAAGATAAGCTTTCATATGAAAACAATGATGCCGCGAGTAAATTACGACTATTAATTGTCGGGGATGGGGCAATGACCGCTCAGCTTAAAGAGCTAGTAGAGTCATTGGGCTTATCAACTATTACTCGTATTATTGGTGCCGTGCCCCATGCACAAGTCAAAAGCTATATCAATGAAATCGATTTATTTGTAGTGAGTAGCAGAATTGAAAGCTTTGGTGTTTCGGTGGTTGAAGCCGCTGCATGTGAAAGGGCTTGTATCGTGTCAAATGTCGGTGGCTTACCTGAAGTTGTTTTAAATAATAAAACAGGCCTCATTGTTCAGAGTGAGGTACCTCAAGCTTTTGCTGATGCTTTGTTTTATTTAATCTCTCATCAAAGCACCGCTATTGAAATGGGCAAAAATGCTCGACTTTATGCATTAGAAAAGTATTCTGAAAATCTTACGATGCAAATTATGGTGGAAATGCTAAACGAAAACGCTGTTGATAAAGATGCTGTGCAAAGTTAATGTCAAATTCTTGCCCATTAGTAACTGTATATATTGCAACACATAATCGTTCTAGCTTACTAATTAGAGCGTTAAATTCTGTATTCAATCAAACCTACCCAAATATCGAAATCATTGTTGCTGATGATGGCTCAACGGATGATACAGAAAGAGTGCTTCAACCGTTTGTCCGAGATAACAGAATTTCCTATTTAAAAAACCCATCGCCAAAAGGCGCTTGTTTTGTGCGTAATCTAGCAATAAATCAATCGAATGGTTTGTATATTACCGGGCTAGATGATGATGATGAATTTGCACAAGATAGAGTTGAGCAATTAGTTCGTCATTTTGATGAAAGTAAATTCTCTTGTGTTACAAGTACGATTCGAGAAAGAACTCCTCAAGGCGATATTTGCCGTAGTTATGATACAGGCATTGTTACGCTAAATGATATGCTTCATTATGATGTCTTAGGTAATCAAGTGTTAACTAAAACTGAATATCTTCAAGCGATTGGCGGTTTCGACGAAAATTTACCGGCATTTCAAGATTATGACACTTGGGTTCGCCTTGTTGCTCAATTTGGCCCAGGAAAAAAGTTAAAAAAGCCAACATATGTTTTGTATTCTGATCATGGCTTACAAAGAATAAGTGAAAATAACAATAAACGTCTTAACGGTTTTAATATTTTTTATCAGAAACACTCTGATAAAATGAATGCTAAACACCATGATTCCATGAAGTTATTAGAAAAAAGGCTAAAAAGAGAACCTTATTTGTTAAGAGAGTTTATCGCCTTGACTCATTATGGTAATTGGGTCTCATCGGTTTCATATTTTATAAACACCAATTTTCAGTGGGTAAGGCAATTGTTTTATTCATTGCGAGTTAGATAAGCCAAAAGAGTAGTATGCTAATTTCAATTATTACCCCGTCTTTTAATAGTGCTCAATTTATCGAGCAAACATATAAAAGTATTAGTGCACAAACCTACCAAGATTGGGAGTGGTTAATTACAGATGATCTATCGATAGATAATTCGTGGGAAATTATTTCAAGGTTAGCGAGCAATGATGAGCGCATTAAAGCAGTGCGAAATAAAGAGAACTCAGGAGCTGCGGTATCGAGAAATAATGCTATTGCAAGAGCCAAAGGAGATTTTCTTGCATTTTTGGACAGTGATGACATTTGGCTTCCTGACAAGCTCGAAAGGCATATTGCATTTATGCAATCGAATAATGCTGACTTATCATTTACACCTTATTCGCTAATTGATGAGCATGGAGTCCCGATGAAAAGGTACGTAGATATGCGTTGCCATGGCCAATACACCTACCTGGATATGTTAAAGAAGAGGGCCACTATGGGGTGTTGCACTGTAATGGTTAGGGTCGGAGCTTTCTCTGACTTATCCATGCCGTTGATTCGTGCAGGGCAAGACTATGCTTTATGGTTAAAGTTATTAAAATTTTGTAAAACTGCGCATATTTTTACCGAACCATTAAGTCAATATCGAATAGTGTCGAACTCTCTGTCGAGAAATAAATATAAAAAAGCTCTTAAAGTGTGGGAAATTTATCGTGATATCGAGCAATTAAGTTTACTCAAGGCAAGTTATGTTTTTTCACACTATGCAATAAGAGCGTTACTACGTTTGAACGAAACAGAACAGTAGGTAATAGTGTTAAATTCTTGTATGACAGATGCTTTGCAGTCACAGAATGTTATAATCCTGCAAATTTAATTTTTAATTTTTTACTTGGGTCACATAATGTCAATCAGAACGAACGATGAAATATCGCTTTCAGATGTTTGGGCTGAAGTCTTTCGTCGAAAGCTTCTTATCATCATCTCCGGTTTTACCTGTGCGGCTTTTGCCGTTGTAATCGCCCTTATGTTGCCAAATCAATATAAAGCGAAAGCTGTAACAGTACCTCAAGCTGATGATCAAAGTGCATTAGGAGGCTTAGTAAAGAGTCTTGGTGGTTTAGCTGGCATGGCAGGGATTAACCTTGGTAAATCTCGAGGCCCAGATAAAACAGCAATTGCGATTGAAGTAATGAAATCTCAACGTTTTATCAATCAATTTGTTAATAAACATGATTTGGTCGTGCCATTAATGGCAGCTAAAGCGAGCCAACCCGTAACTTATGAACTTATATATGATGAAGAGCTTTATGACACTTCAACTGGTAAATGGCTAAGAGAAGTTAAACCACCTAAAACACAAGAACCAACACCTTTAGAGATTTATGAAGCGTTTTCTGAAATTTTGGAAATAAATTATGATCCTAAAGAAGGGTTTGTTGACGTTGCTATTGAATTTTATTCACCTTACATAGCCGTAGAATGGGTAGAGTTAATTGTAAAAGAAATCAACGACGAAATGCGGGCTGAAGATAAGAAAGAAGCGCAAGCGAGTATCGATTACATCACCAATACATTAACTAATGTAAATAACACGAGTATTCAAACTTCTTTATATCAACTCATTGAAGAGCAAACCAAAGTGCTTATGCTAACAAACGCTAGAGAAGAATACGTATTTAAAACCATTTCTCCAGCGCTCGTACCTGAAAAAAAATCTAAACCTAGTCGAGTTCTGATTGTTATCGCCGGTGGGGTTATTGGTGGATTTTTATCAGTATTGTGGATTTTAATACGTTTTTTTACTCGTAAAGCTGATTAACTAAATGCTGTTATCGAAAAACTCATTGTTAATTTTGTGGGTTGGTTTCTTGCTCTTTTCAAGTGTTTACGCTTTTAGGTTGCCAGGGATTGGTAACTCATCTTACTGGAGCTTAGCACTGATTTTTGGCTCTTTAATGTTGATAAACGATTCGTTTTCTAATGTTAAAGGCCTAATAAAACAAAAGTTTTTCTATTCACCACTTATTATTTTAGTATTCGCCACTTTGTGCGCATTTCTTTTACCTATTTTTCATCAAACTTATGACATTACCATGGTTAAAACATGGGTTAACAATATCTTGGCTTACTTTGGTATGTCAGTGTTAGCCTGTGTATTTGTCTGTGCAGATATTAAGTATAAAAATATTTTTAAAATGGTCTTTGTTATTTTATTAATTCAAGCGATTGTGGTTTGGTTGATGATGGCAATAACGCCGTTACGAGATATTATTCAAGGACTCACCAAAGATGCAGCTGCTATGGCGCGAATGGAAGAATATGGAGGTGCGAGAGGGGGTGGTTTTACCAGTTTTGCAGCGTTTGGTTTTAGTACCATCATGGGGGCGCTAGGGCTATACATGCACTATTATTTTGCCGAATTTAGGCAGAAAAAGTCGTTAATGCTAAAAGTGATCATATTCTTTATTACCGTAATTGCTGGTATTTCAGCAGGTAGAGCCGCCATCGCAGGGTTTGTTTTTGGCCTAGCGTTTTATTACTTTACTATTGGCGCAAGAGCCTACTTCAATGGCGCTGTAAAAGTAGGTATCTATTGTTTGATTTTAATTACTCCACTGATCATATACATTATTTCTGTGCCTGCGTTGCAAGAAGTGGTCACAAGTTATTATAAATATGCGTTTCAATTTATTCATAAATACTTTTATGACGGTTACGTTGGCCGATCTTCTCTTGATACATTAGAAAAAATGTACTTTCCATTATCCGATGCGCAAATTTTATTAGGTGATGGACAGTATACTGGCTCAGACGGTGCATATTATTTGCATACTGATCCCGGGTTTATGCGTTTTACTTTACTCTTTGGTTTGTTTCCAAGCTTAGTTATTTATTTTGGTTTTCTTTGGGTCATGTTTAATTATTACGTGATTAATCGACCGTATATGCAAAATGTCGGCGTGTTGATTTTAGCCATCGTGGGCTTGTCGTTTGTATACCACTATAAGGGCGAGCTCATTATGTTTAATGTATCGTTTATGAAATTGATTTATTTTATTTTTATTAGCTGTACGATGTTGTCACTTAAGCAAAAGTTGAATATAGAGCAAAAAACAGAAGCGGATTAACAAATTAAGCGATAACAGCCTTGAAAAAAGGCAGAATATAGTTTGGATAAAAAAGGATTTTTACAAATGAAATATTTGATTGTTTTGTTTTTTGTTTTTTGTTTTTTGCTTTTTTGGCTGTGGTGGAGACAAAAGTAATAGCACATCTCAAACAACCAATCAGCTACCTCATATTTCATTAGCTGCCAGTATAGTTGTTATTGGTCCTAATGATGTTGTCATTGAAGCCAATGTTTCTGATATTGATGGAAAAATTACGTCTTATTCTTGGCAACAATTAGCGGGTTTGCCTGTCGAAGTTTCAAATAATACCACATCAACTCTTAATTTTACGGCGCCCAATCTTTTATATAGTAATGGCGAGCAGAGTGTAACTTTTCAACTTACCGTGGTCGATAATCAAGGTGGAGAAAGCACCGCTTCGGTAAACGTATTATTAAGACCATTGTTAACTGTAAATGCAGGTGACGATCAAGCGTTATTTATAGGCGAATCAGCAAAAATAGGGTATCCGTCCGGTGATCAGCGCCTAGCGTTTGATATTCCAGGGTAACAGGGATTC
>CAZUHQ010000043.1:0-28017 GCA_964620605.1 uncultured Thalassotalea sp. | reverse complement strand
CACTGTACCGTCGTATTAAATTTCTATGGTAGTGCCAGTTTCGTCGGTTAACTGACGAATAGTCGCACCACATTTACCGATAACATCGCGGATTTTGTCAGAATCGATCTTCATGGTATGAATACGTGGCGCAAACTGTGAAATATCATCACGTGCCGAGTTAATCGCTGAATCCATTACCGATAAAATGTGAGTACGCGCCGCTTTTGCCTGGTTTAACGCAATTTGCATGATCTCTTGGGTAATACCTTCAATCTTGATATCCATTTGCAGTGCAGTGATACCTTCAGTCGTACCTGCAACTTTAAAGTCCATATCACCTAAGTGATCTTCATCACCTAAGATGTCAGAAAGTACAACGAAATCATCACCTTCTTTAACCAAGCCCATGGCAATACCGGCAACAGATGATTTAATTGGCACACCAGCATCCATCAAGGCTAATGAAGTACCACAAACAGAGGCCATTGAAGACGAACCGTTTGATTCAGTAATTTCTGATACCACACGAACTGCATACGGGAATTCTTCAGCAGAAGGCATAACCGCTAACATACCGCGTTTTGCCAAACGACCATGACCAATTTCACGACGCTTAGGTGAACCAACAAAACCCGTTTCACCAACACAGTATGGAGGGAAGTTATAGTGCAACATAAAGTTGTCAGTTTTCTCACCCATAATAGTATCAAGACGTTGTGCATCACGCTGTGTACCTAAAGTAGCAGTAACAAGTGCTTGTGTTTCACCACGGGTAAATACCGCGCTACCATGGGTACGAGGTAATACACCTGTCATTACGTCTAAGGCACGGATCATTTCAGGGTCGCGACCATCAATACGCGGAGAACCTTGAGTAATACGACCACGTACTACTTGTTTTTCTAAATCGTGGAATAAGTCTTTCGCTTCTTGCACGTTCAGTTCTTCATAAGCTTCTTCTAATTGCGCAATAACAGCATTGCGAATTTCAGCCACTTTTTCATAACGAGCGGCTTTTTCAGTAATTTGATAAGCATCGTTAACTTGCGCTGTTGCAAGTTCAGCAATTTTAGCGGCTAAGTCAGCATTTTTCTCAGGAGCTGTCCATTCCCAAGCCGGGTTTGCAACATCGGCAGCAAATTCTTTAATGGCAGTAATAGCCGTTTGCATTTGCTCATGACCATAAACAACCGCGCCAAGCATTACTTCTTCAGATAATACATCAGCTTCAGACTCAACCATTAATACCGCAGAATCAGTACCAGAAACCACTAAATCTAATTGAGAAGTTTCTAATTCAGATTGTAATGGGTTAAGTACATATTTACCGTCAGCATAACCAACGCGCGCAGCACCAACAGGACCATTAAATGGTGCACCTGAAATAGCTAACGCCGCTGAAGTACCTAATAAAGAGATAATGTCAGGAGAGATTTCTGGATTAGCAGAAACTACCGTGATAATCACTTGCACTTCGTTCGTAAACCCTTCTGGGAATAACGGACGAATTGGACGGTCAATTAAACGTGCGATTAAGGTTTCTTCTTCAGAAGGGCGACCTTCACGCTTGAAAAAACCACCAGGAATTTTACCTGCCGCATAAGTACGTTCTTGATAGTTAACCGTTAACGGGAAGAAGTCTTGACCTTCAACCGCTTCTTTTTTTGCAACAACCGATACCAAAACAGAAGTATCGTCCATGCTCGCCATAACGGCAGCACTTGCTTGACGGGCAATAGCACCGGTTTCAAGAGTAACGGTATGCTTACCGAACTCAAATGTTTTTGTTACTGGATTGAACATAAATTCAGTTCCTTAATTTACTAATTTTTCTTTATCCAATCTGTACAATTATTTACTTACCTTGTGCTGACAGAACTTAAAAACTTCAGGCAAAAATAGGCAAATAATTATACAGTTTGGACTATTTACTTTTGCTGCCGAGTAGCAGCACGCACATTATACTGACACAGCAAGCTTTTGCTAGGCTTTATCAATAATTAAACATGGAAAATTGTTCTGTAAGTTGCGCTGAGCACAGCAACACTCGACATGACGCGCAACAATGCAACTTAAGCGATTATTTCTCTGCCTGCGCTTTTTTCACTGCCAGCTTTTGTTCGCGGCGCTGCTTAATAACATCAGAGATTTCACCGCCGATATGCTGCTCACCGCGCGCTTTTGCCAGATTTATCTGACGTTCACGCTCGGCAAATCGACTGCGTTGCTCCTGAGAATACTTATCAACACACTTAGGGCAAGACACGCCTTTGACATAATGTTCGCTTTGTTTATCTTGTTCGGTGATCGGATAACGACAGGCAAAACATTGATCATATTGTCCTTGCTCCAGACCATGACCAACTGCGACCCGGCCGTCAAAGACAAAACATTCACCTTGCCACATAGACTCTTCCTGCTTAACTTCTTCAAGATACTTCAGCACACCCCCTTCTAAATGATAAACTGCATCAAAGCCCTGCTCTTTTAAGTAAGCGGTTGATTTTTCGCAGCGAATACCACCGGTACAAAACATCGCCACTTTTTTGTGCTTGGTTTTATCAAGGTTTTTCTCTACGTACTCAGGAAATTCCCTGAAGGTGTCGGTGTTCGGATTGACTGCATTTTCAAAAGTACCTATTTCTACTTCGTAATCATTACGGGTATCAATCAGTAACACTTCCGGATCTGAAATCAGGGCATTCCAATCTTTCGGTTTAACATAAGTACCGACAGTTAACGTCGGATCTATGCCTTCAACTCCCATGGTGACGATTTCTTTTTTCAACTTCACTTTGCTGCGCTGAAATGGGTTACTATTGGCATAAGAAAACTTATTGGAAACTTGCCCTAACCTTTCGTCTTCAGCAAGATGCGCCAGTACCGCATCAATACCAGATTGAGAGCCGGCAATCGTGCCATTAATGCCTTCATTCGCCAGCAATAAAGTCCCTTTAACATTATGCGCTAACATAACCTCTAATAACGGAGTTTTAAGTTGTTCAAAATTTTCCAGGCGCACAAATTTATATAAGGCGCAAACAGTTATTTGTAGCATAAAATTATCCATTGAGCTCGCCGAAACGTAAATCCGGCGCTTAAGACCATTCAAATAAAAAACAGCCAACAACAACATAGTTGACTGCTCGATTTCGGCGCGGATTGTAACAAAGTTAACAAAAAATCACCAATATCACTGTTCTTGAAATAATCGGCTTACCATCATTGAAATTCAAAGACTCGAACCCTATCTTATTAACTACTATGATTTTCTTAACGAATCCGTATGCGTAACCCGAGAATTTATCAAAATCAGCAATGGCAAATCGGCGATATTATCGATTTAGATAACGATGCCTTTGGCCACACGGTAAGAGTATTACGGCTATCTGATGGTGATGCTATCACCTTATTTAATGGTCAAAAGTTTAATGGCCGACAGTTTAATGGCCAAGGGGTTAACAATGAATTTGGCGAGTTCAACGCAGAACTGAAAAATGTCAGCAAAAAAAGTGCCCAGGCAAAAATACTCAGCTTCACGCAAGTTAATAACGAATCGCCGGTCAATATCCATTTAGGACAAACCATATCGCGCGGCGATCGCATGGATTTTACTTTGCAAAAGTCGGTCGAACTTGGTGTCAATACCATTACCCCGCTGTTTAGCGAGCGCTGTGGGGTTAAAATTTCCGGTGAGCGGTTAGATAAAAAAATCGCGCAATGGCAAAGAATTGTCATTAGCGCCTGTGAGCAAAGTGGTCGTTGCACAGTGCCAGAAGTCAAAGCAGCAGAGCAGTTAAACGACTGGCTAAAGCAAGACACCAGCGCATTAAAATTAAACTTACACCCGAGGGCGCAACACTCGATCATCAGTTTACCGCAAGAAAATCAGCGGGTTCGTTTGCTAATTGGCCCGGAAGGCGGGTTAAGTGATGAAGAAATTACTCAGGCCAGCCAGCATGATTTCGTCGATGTGTTATTAGGCCCTAGGGTATTACGCACCGAAACCGCAGCATTAACTGCGATCACCGCCTTACAGTGCCGCTATGGCGATATCAAATAACTGGCTTTGGCTAAACTATTGCGAAACTCATACAACCTCTTGCAAGTTAAGAATTAGGATCAACAATGACAATTAAACTTGGCGTAGTAATGGACCCGATTTCACAGGTAAAAGTGAAAAAAGACTCTTCAATGGCAATGATGCTGGAAGCACAAAAACGCGGCTACGAAATCTACTATATCGAAATGGCCGACCTTTACTTGTATCAGGGGCAATGTCGGGCAACCACCAGACAAGTCAAGGTATTTGACGATGAAAACCATTGGTATGAATTAGCGGATGAGCAAGACATAGCGCTGGAAAGTCTGAATGCGGTATTAATGCGCAAAGATCCGCCGTTTGATACTGAATATATCTACGCCACTTATATGCTGGAGCGCGCAGAACAAGCCGGTACCTTGATTGTCAATAAACCGCAAAGCCTGCGCGACTGTAACGAAAAACTGTTTACCGCCTGGTTCCCAGAATTGACCGCAAAAACCCTGGTGACCAGAAAAGCCGAACAGATCCGGGCATTTCACCTGGAAGAGAAAGACGTCATTATCAAACCGCTCGATGGCATGGGCGGCTCGTCAATTTTCCGCATTAAGGAAAACGATGCCAACGTTGGCGTGATAATTGAAACTTTAACTAACCACGGCAGTCAATATGCTATGGTACAGGAGTATATGCCGGAAATTAAAGACGGTGATAAACGCATCCTGATCGTTAACGGTGAGCCTATGCCTTACTGTTTGGCACGCATTCCGGCACAAGGTGAAACCCGCGGTAATCTGGCGGCCGGTGGTCGTGGTGAAGCAAGACCTTTATCGGCATCGGACAAACTGATCGCGGAAACGATTGCCCCCGAACTGAAAAAACGTGGGCTATACTTTGTAGGGTTAGATGTTATTGGTGACAAGGTCACTGAAATTAACGTCACCAGTCCAACCTGCATCAGGGAGATAGAAGCGGCATTTCCAATTAATATCAGTGGTAAGTTAATGGACGCCATTGAAGAAAATGTTAATGCCAGCTAATGCAAAATATCGATTATTAAACGAGGTAGTATGATGGAAAGTCTAGAAAATCAATTTCTTATAGCCATGCCTAGCTTAAATGATCCGTATTTCAATAAGACTGTCACTTACATATGTGAGCACAATGATGATGGCGCCATGGGGCTGATCATCAACTTACCGGTTAACCTGACATTAAATGAACTATTAGCGCAACTCGATGAAAAAAAAGACGAGCTTCCCGAACTTGCCCAGCAGGTATTAACCGGCGGACCGGTATCAACCGATCGCGGTTTTGTCCTTCATAGCCCGCAACCAGGCTGGCGCAGCTCGTTGGCGTTAAGTGATGAATTGATGATCACTACCTCGAAAGACATCTTAATGGCACTGGGCAGCGACAAGGCGCCTGAACATTATATGGTGACACTCGGCTATGCCGGCTGGGGGCCAGGTCAACTCGAGCAGGAAATTCAGGCAAACTCCTGGCTCACCATGCCAGCAGATAGCGACATTTTATTTAACACCCCGATTGAACAGCGCTGGCAAAAAGCAACAGAAAAACTGGGCATTGATCTCGCACACTTATCATCAGATGTCGGACACGCTTAATGACAATAAAAAAACAAGCAGGACAGCGCACTGTCTTAGGCTTTGATTTTGGTAAGAAATCAATTGGGGTTGCCATCGGTCAGGAGCTTACCGGCAATGCTACCCCGTTAGGCTCAGTTAAGGCCACCGATGGCAAACCAAATCAGGAACAATTAACCAAGTACTTTACCGAATGGCAGCCAGACTTAATCATTGTCGGTTTGCCGCTTAATATGGATGGCAGCCCTCAGCAGCTGACTTTTGATGCGAAAAAATTCGGCAACCGCTTGGCCAACCAGTTTAAGTTGCCGATTGAATTTCAGGACGAGCGCCTAACCACCGCCGACGCAAAAGAACAATTATTTCACTCTGGCGGCTACCGCAATTTGAAAAAAGATCATATCGATGCAGAATCGGCGCGCTTGATCATCGAAAGTTTTTTTCAAGCGCAATATCAATAATCCTCTTAATATTGCTCATTGATAACAAATGTTGATCCTTAAATTAATCGCGCCGTTAGCCTTAATTTGCTTGAGCGGCTTTATTATCGCGAATCGCCGATTAATAACGCCGAACATTTTAGCCGTGATTAATAAGCTGACCTTTCACTATCTGATCCCGCTGTTTTTATTTCATAAGATGGCGACCGCAGATATCCAGCAACAATTTGACTGGCGTTATTTTGCCTGTTTTTACCTGCCGGTATTGCTTACCTATACACTCGCCTGGCAAGTAAACCAGCGCTGGCACAATGAACTTAAAGGCAATGCCAGTGCTTCTGGGGTATTTGCCCTGTCAGCCAGTTATTCCAATACCGTGATCATCGGTCTGCCAATTTTATATGCACTGTTTGGCGATAGAGCCATTGGGGTGATCTTTATGATCATTACCTTTCACAGTGCCCTGCTCTTTACTTTAACAACGAATTTTTCTGCTCATGGTAAACAGAGAACAATCTGGCAGAAACTGTCACAGCAATTAACAAAAAATACGCTAGTTGTCGCGATACTGTCAGGCTTACTAGTGAATTTATCGCCTTTAGCTATCCCGGTAGCAGTAAGCAACCAGGTCAATTACTTAAGCTGGCCGACTATCGGCCTGGCGCTGTTATTATTAGGCGCTTCGCTGAGCCAGTATCAAATCTCACAGCAAAAGCATTTTATTGCATTTGCCACACTCTTTAAGCTGCTGGTGTTACCTGCTTTGGTCTACCTGTTTAGCCACTATATTTTTCAGTTAACTCAGGATATTACCACGATATTAGTGATCTTAAGTGCCAGCCCGACCGGGGTAAACGCTTATTTAATCGCCACTAGCCAGCGTGTGCATTGCGATACTTCAGCTGGCATTGTGGTGATTTCCAGCCTGTGCTCTGTGCTTAGTTTATCATTTTGGCTCACTGTGCTTTCCTAACTGTTGAAAAGTAACGTTAAACGGCTCGCTTTGGGATTAAAAATCCCAAGCCAATCTAAGATAATAATGGCCACCGTTAAAGCCGGTCGGTGAATTTAATGGGTATATAGCGCCTAAAAATCCAGCACTTTGCCCTTGACTGAATTTTTCAGGGTAAACATCGAATAAATTTTTAGCCCCTAGTGTCACCGCTAAATTATCAGTGAGCTGATAGGAAGCTTCGATATCAGTGATCACCATGGGAGCGACTTTTTCCAGCAAGGAAACATCGTTAAATTGCGCATTATAAAAACTGCCATAGTGATTAACTCGCACCATGGCAGCTAATTTTTCCCTGAGATAAGAGTAACTTAATACCGCTCGCGTTTGTGGTACCCCGTGTTCGCGTTCTTTGCGAGCATTATACTCTGCTATCGGGCTCTTGGCATTCGTTACCTTAAGCTCAGTTTCCGTGTAGTTAAAGGCAAATGACAGTACATTTTTACCGGAAAAAAATTCAAACGGATAGCTTGCCACCAAATCAACTCCTTGGGTAACTGAGTTAAAATCATTGGCGTAATAATGAATATTGGCAACATTGGCATTAACCCCTGACGCCGCTAGCAGCGGCGCATCACTGGCAAGTATTTCACTGCTAAATAGCGATAACCTATCATCGATGGCAATATAAAAATAATCCAGCGTCAGGTTAAGTTCTGCTACATCAGCGAGCAGGCCGAAACTAAAGCTCTCAGCCGTTTCCGCTTTAAGCTTGCCGCCAGAGCGCGCGGTCGCAATCGGACTCAATGCGCTGACCAATTGTGAGCCTTGCTGGACGATAACATCGTTAACCACAGAGTTTGATGTCGATATACGCTGCAATGTGGCCTGTCCAACGGTGGGCGCACGGAACCCAGTGCTTAGAGTTGAACGCAGCGCAATATTATCTGTGACTTGCATTCGCGCCGAAAACTTACCATCAAAAGTGCGACCTATCTTGCCGATATCTTCATACCTCATGGCAAGTGATAGCAAAAAATCTTCAGTAATATCCCCTTCAACATCGAGATACAGGGCATTTGAGTGTCGGGTATTAACGCCTGCCGTATCAGGAGAGAAACCGGGAAAACCGTTTGCCCCGACCGCTTCCCCCTGACTGAAAAATGGACCCGCCTGATATGAAGCAAGCTCGCCAGCAACCACTTCAAATTGCTCAAAATGATGCTGGTAGCCAAAGGCAATATTTAACTCAGACTCTAGTCCAAGCTCAAGCGGGTAAGTAAAATCGGCATTAACTACCCGCTCTGTTTGAATTTGCGAGCCCAGTTCAAATTGACTCGGCGAATGCTCTCCTAGCGAAGCATTAACACTGTTGCGCAATTGATAATCGATATAGTTTTCACCGGTGACTAAACTAAGATCATAGCTTAGCTCCGCCCCCTGCTTACCTAATGCACCTCGCATGCCAAACGCCAGACTGTTATCAGTTATTCGGCCGCCAAACCTCGGGGTAAAACCGCCGGGAAAGCGTTCATTAAAAGAAAAACAACCCGGGTTATCAGCGACTAAAGCCAGCGCCTGGGCATCACCTGGGTCACCAGGAATAGTTGGCACAGGACAATCCCCGATGCCATTTTCCGTCATATCAAAAAACAGCCGGGTACCATTATTTGGATTAACATAAACACTGGCACGGGTATTGGGGTTGCGATAAAAAAAGCTGCCGTCAATATCGCGCTGTGCCCAGTTGGCAAACAGGTATAACTCCTGATAATCGCCGATAGCGCCAATATCCATAGTCATATTAGTTAGCAACTTAATGTTGTCAGTGATTTCAGGCGCTCCCCAGTTAACCACAGGGTCTTCAATATCTTCTTCAGCTATGCCGCTAGCGATTAAACTCTCCACCGCAGGGTCTTGAATACCGCGCGAGGTTGCATCACTTTGTGACAGTTCAAATGAAAAATTAGCTGTTATACTCTTACCGATTGCGGCTCCTAAAATTCCAGCCAATTCAAGTTTTGTCCCATCTTTAGCGTAATATCGCCCAGTGCGCATTTCAATATGACGAATATCAGCGCTATTTTCCAAACGGAAATTAACAACGCCGGCAATAGCATCAGAGCCGTATTGCGCCGCCGCACCATCCCTCAGCACTTCAACACTTTTCAGCGCCACTGTAGGAATAGGCTCTAAATCCACACCATGAGCGCCAACATTTACCCCTGAAATATACTCATAGATCACACCACTGCGGTGACGGCGTTTGCCATCAACCAGTACCAGCATGCTGTCGGTTGGTAGTCCCCTCAGATTAGCGGGTCTGACCATAGTACCGGCATCACTGATCGCTTCCTGCCTGACATTATAGGAAGGGATGACATTGGCTAATGTCGAGATAATATCGTTACTGCCCCGCGCGGTTAAACTTTCCCGATTGATAATATCTAAAGGTGCGAGCGCATCACTGGGGGAGCGATTAACCCGGCGCGAACCGATAATTTGAATGCGCTCTGCCTTTGTTTCATTATCGGTATGTTCTTCAGCACTATTTGCTGCTGCATTTATAATACTGGTATCAACGTCCTCTGCTGCTGTTAGCGCTTCATTATTATTGTCAGTTTTCAAAATGGCGGAAACCGCAATCACCCGTTTTTCGGTGGCGGTAGCACTAAGCACGGTATGTAGCAATAAGCTGTCCAACGCTTCTTCGACTGAATAGTGACCAGAAAGCGGGTTAGTAATAACGACAACCGATTGATCAAACGGGTAAATCAGCGAATATCCTGTGATGTCTGCGAGTTTCTCTAATGCCGTGGATGCATTCATTGCCGGTAAATTAAAAAGATAACGCTGTGCGCCAAGGCTCTGCGGTGTAATGCCTAATAACAGCAAAACGCATAGCCAAATATAGACTTGTCGATATTTGGCTATGCGTTTTTCCTTTCCTTTGTGATGTTTTCCTTGGCAAAAGCTTAATAGGCGACTACACACTAATATATCTCGATGTTTGTTGCTCGGGCATGACACTTGAATCAAAAGAGTCTTATTATGACCATAACTAGGCTTAAATTGCTATGCTATACCAATGGTATTATAAATCAGTAAAAAGTATAAGATTTTTCCTTAATGATAAAAAACCCCAGCAAAGGCTGAGGTTTTTGAGCACTACAACGAATATTCCCAATAATTAGAAGTTATACGTTGCTTTTAAGTAATAGAAACCACCATTAAAACCAAAAGGTGATGTTTCATAATACTTACCACCCCAGCTATTATTTGGCGAGCCAGTTTGCTGCTCAAAGTCCAGTTCGCTTGGATAAACATCAAATAAGTTTTGCGCGCCCAGGCTGACACTCAAAGCATCAGTGGCGTGATAAGTAATTTCAACATCCACCGTGGTTTCGGCATCGGCATTAATTTCTGTCCCTGGTTCGTCTGCGGAGCCAATCCAGTCAACATGCACTCCCTGGTACTCACCGTAATAGTTCAAGCGGGTAAACATGCTAATATTTTCCCAGCTCTGTGCCCAGGTAAAGGTCGCACGATGATTAGGCAAGTCATTTTCCAAGCGAGAAACTTTGCCGTCACCGGTTATCTCGGTGTAACTGTCAACGGTAGTTTCATTCCAGTTATAGGCCAGGCTAAATACCGAATCGCCATCTAATAAGGCAGTAGAATAATTAGCAATAAAATCAATACCTTCTGTAGTAGTATCGAAATCGTTGGTAAAGAAACTTACTTGTTGAATCGAATCGACATTAGGCACACCATCAGCTTTTAATTTCTCCTTATCATCCGCTGACAAATTGTATTTAGTTGACTGGGAAATACGATCTGTCACTTCAATATGATAATAATCCAGGGTGAAGTGAAAACCTTCAACTTCCCATACCGCACCAAACGCTACGCTATTCGATTCCTCGGGGGTTAATTCCGTGGCACCTAATTGTTTCGCAACCGGGTTAGTGGCCGGTAATAACGCCGAATCTACCAACAAACCGCCTTCTAATGAGGTTTGGACATTCGAATAATTAGCTTGCCCTACCGTTGGCGCGCGAAATCCTGAGCTCATTGATGCGCGCAATGAAAAATCATCACTGACATTATATTGCGCTGAGACTTTATAGTTAGTGGTATCACCAAAGGTACTGTAATCTTCATAACGCAGCGCATAGCCCATCAAAAAATCATCGGTATATTGAGCTTCGACATCAATATAAAATGCATAGTTCTGGCGAGAAAATGAACCGGCAGCTGACGGCTTAAATCCAGGAAAGCCATTAGAGCCAATACCAAAACCTTGCTCAGTTAATGGGCCTGCAGTATATGAGGCAACATCACCAGCAATAACATCGAAGCTTTCCTGATGGTATTCATACCCACCAGCAATCACTAATGGTGCTTCAATGCCAACTTCCAGTTCTTTCACTAAATCAATATTAAAAAACTTCTCCAGTTGAATATGTTCGCCAGGATGAAAATCACGCGGTGAATCCGCCCCCAATGAGGCATTAAAGGTGTTATAAATCACGTAACTCGATGCATTTCGGCCAACAGAACCGCTGACATCGTAAGTTAGAGTATCAGTGATTTCGCCGCGGGTTCCCATAGTGATAGAGGTATCGATAATGTTACCGCCAAAATTAGGGGTGAAACCACCTGGTACCATTTCATTAATGGCAAAACAGTTTTGCCCAACAGCCGTATTGTTATCGGCAATCAAGCCATAATCAGCTTGTGATAAGACATTGCCAGAGGTAATGTTGACCGTCGGACATTCAATACCATTATCCAAACCATCGAGATCGGCAACCAGTAAGGTTTCACCACCATCATTGGAATAGACACCGCCTCGCAAATGCGGGTTTCTGAAATAAAAACCACCACGTACATCGCGCTCAGAGTAGTTACCAAACATATAGGCTTCACGATCATTGCCTAAGTCGAGGCCAAAGTTAGCGAAAATCGTAATATCGTCGTTGATCTCAGGTGAACCCCAAATTTGCGCAAGCTCAGAAACATTACTATTCCCGGCGTCGATCAATGCCTGAGCATCCGGACGCTGTACGCTGCGGCTGGTAGCGTCGGCATTTTTGTATTGAAAACTAAGGTTGGCAAAGCCATCTGAGGAGAGTTCCAAACCAATGTTACCATTGATTTCCGTGGTATCGCCGTCACCCTCGTAATATGAACCGTGACGCACAGTGAATGAACCGCCATCTGAGTCATTTTTCAAAACAAAGTTCATCACACCGGCGATGGCATCTGAACCGTATTGTGCAGCTGCGCCGTCGCGTAATACTTCAACTTGTTTAAGTGCAGCACTCGGGATCACTGAAATATCCGGCCCCTGGGCACCATCGTTGATACCACCACCAAGCAAGGCGATAACTGATGCGCGATGACGACGTTTGCCATTTACCAGTATCAAGGTACTATCAGATGAAAGACCACGTAAATTCGCCGGACGCACTAAACTGGCAGCATCTGAAATAGGGTTAGTCTGCACGTTAAATGATGGCACTGTCCCCTTAACCAGCTCCAACATATCGGTATTGCCAGATTTTTCCAGCTCTTCAGCACCGATTAAATCGATAGGTACAGGTGAATCATCCACTGAACGCGGAGCACCACGGGAGCCAACAACGGCAATACGTTCAACTTCTTGTTCTTTGGCCTGACTGCCTTCGGCAGCAACAGCATGTGTGGCTAGCGTACCTAACGCCATGCTGACCGCCAGCGTTAGTGTTCCAGTGCGAAATTTGGTAGACATGTTTTTTCCTTCCCAATTTTAATAAACTTTATAATTATTTAGTCCAGTTGCTTGACTATGAGTGGGCAACCTAAATTAAAGAGTGAGTGGGTAAGAAAAACCGTAATTTTTTTTTGCTAACGTAAGCATATTTTTTATCAAAATAAAAATTAACAATTAAAAACAAATAGTTAATCTGCAATTATTTTCGAATTTTATTCGGACAACCTGAATTTTAATGGTAATTCCGTAGTTTATAGTCTAAGGCAAATTATAGAAATTTAAGATTGGCGGTAGAAATTACAGATATAGAAATTAGCGTTGCTGCTGTTAGCTCAAAATGGCAAATGTCTTGTTAGAGAATAAATAAATTTAATAAAGGCTATGTCCCGGTAGCTGTTGCTAGGTAAACAAGCAAGATGCTACGAGTCCTTCCATGGAAGCTCAACATCAGCATCCCTGCTGATGATGCTTGCTCTTATCACCATAACAACATCTTTATTTATCAATGGACTAGATAATAACCATAATTAAAAGCAACCTAGCCTTATAATTTCTTGCTCAGCAGTATTTTTTTGTCGCTCAGACGCTGTGACTTGATATTAAAAGAAAGCTCTAACGCTTCGATTAACGCATCACTATCGCCTAAATCAAAACGGCCACTGATCCGCACCTGATGCAGCGAGCTGTCGTTAAGTACGATTTCAACATCGGTATAACGATTAAGCTCGGCAATGACATCAAATAATGCCTCATTGTCAAAAACCAGCTTGCCGTCAAGCCAGGCAAGTTCTCGATTGATATTTTCAGCGTCAACTTGGCTGATTGTTGGCGCTTGCTCGCTGGCGACAATCGCCTGCTCACCCTTAGCAATAAAAACATCATCCGCTTGTAGGCTATCCTGACTGAGCGGCTGAATATCAGTTAGCTCGGTATCAAGCGCCACTTTTGCCATTTTGACCTTACCATCGGTCACGGTAACCTGAAGGTTTTCTGTTGTTAAGTGAACAACAAACTTTGTCCCGACCGCTTGCACCAAACGATCACCGGCATAAACAATAAAGGGCCGGTTGGCGTCATGCGCAACTTCAAATAGTGCTTCCCCCTTCATCAACTTAATAATGCGTTTCTCATCAGTAAACTCGGTTTCAATTTGGCTGTTAGTATTTAAATGGACGATAGAGCCGTCATTAAATCTGGTATCCAGTTGTTGCCCTGCCAAGGTGGCATATGAGTTTCTCTGCGCCTCCATTGGCGACGTTAACCACAGAATAAGCGCCAAAAAGCTAATACTCGCAGCTAGCATTACCGGGCTGATCACAGGTTTAACAATTGACCATAAAGATACCTTGGCAGAGGCTTGCTTATCATCAATAAAGTTAAGCACTTCATCCATCTCGTCCCAAATATCGGCCATGGTTTTTAATGCGATCAAATGTCTTTCATCAGCGGCTAACCAGGCTTTTAACTCTTGTCTTGCTTGCTCAGATAAGTTGCCATTATCTAACCTAACTAACCAAATAGACGCTTCATCATCAATCGTATTCATAGTGCGAAGCGAAATGACTTTATTACTGGTATTCATTTGGTACGCTCTTCATTTGATTGGTTGTCAGGAGTTGAAAATTCGGTTTCATTGACCTCATATCCTTGGGCATAAAGTGATTGTTTGCATTGTCTTAAACCACTGGCAATGTATTTTTCGACAGAACTTACCGAAACATCCATTTTCTTGGCGATTTCTTTATGGCTTAAACAATACAATTTTCTTAATAATATCGCGCGGCGATGTTTTTCCGGTAATGCACTTAGTATCTTGCTAAAGCGCTCAAACTTGCGTTTTTGGTATAACTGTTTCTCGACCGTGTTATCTGCGTCATCTTCCAGTATCGTATCGTCTAATTCGGTGTGGATCTCTTTCGATTGTTGCATTAAGCTTTTTAGCACCAGGTTTCTCGATACGACAAATAAATAGCCCTTCGGAGATTTGATCTCTTGCTGGGCATCCGAGTGCAGCACTCGGCTTAAGGTTTCCTGTAAAATATCATCGACATCTTGTTGCGCGACGCTCATTTTCATAATAGAGCGGACTAAACCATCCCGGCAGGCATAGAAAGCCTTTAAAACTCGATGATTCGACTGTGGGTCTTTCGGCATTTAATGTCCCCAATAATGTTTCATACCAATTTGATTAATTATTTGCTCACTCAGCGAGAATTAAAAGGCTTAGAGGCAAGGCTTTGATTACAGCTAATGGTTATTCCCTTAGCAAAATCAGTAACGCAGCATATAAGCTTTTTAAACTCGCCCTTTGGGAGCTTGTTAGCTACGCGATAACTGCATAAAATTTACTTGATGTAGAATAACTATATCTGTGTAAATTTTATTTGCTAACATAGCTCTGAGTTGACTAAATCATTAGTCAATTTGGTATCATTTCTATTAAAGAGTGTATTTACCTTCAAATCCATAAATATTTTATCGCAAAATAACACCTAGCATGCATTTTACTTTGCTTATTGATTCGTTTAGTAATGTAGTGACTTAGCTAACTAATTGATAATAATAATGTTGTGGCGCTCGTTAAAGGTTATAGACCAATTTTTATTATTAGTGATTATGGATTCATCAACCAGTCAACTCTTTATCTATATCAACGAAACAATCAACACAAAGCAAGCAACAATAACAACTAAAAAACGGTGGGAACAATTTTGGAATTTGAAACGCTGATCTCCTTAGGTCTTTATTTTATCGTTATGCTCGGCATAGGTCTTTATGCCTATCGTCAGTCAACAGCCGATGTCTCGGGTTATATGCTCGGCGGCAGAAATTTATCACCAAGTGTTGCTGCGCTGTCTGCCGGAGCATCTGATATGAGTGGCTGGATGTTAATGGGGTTGCCAGGTGCCATGTATCTTTCAGGACTCAGTAGTTTATGGATTGCCATTGGCTTAGTGATTGGCGCATTTTTAAATTACCTGATTGTCGCGCCGCGCTTAAGAACCTATACCGAAGTGGCGAATGATTCGATCACTTTGCCGGATTTTTTTGAACACCGCTTTAACGATAGCTCACGCATGTTAAGAATAGTCTCTTCTGTGGTAATAGTAATATTTTTTACCCTCTATACTTCAAGCGGCATTGTCGCCGGTGGCAAACTATTTGAGAGCTCTTTCGGGCTAGATTATGAACTTGGTCTATACGTAACCGCTGGTGTGGTCGTCGCCTATACCTTATTTGGCGGCTTTCTGGCAGTCAGCTTAACCGACTTTGTCCAAGGCTGTATTATGTTTATCGCCCTGGTATTAGTGCCATTTGTCACCATAGAGCAAGTCGGAGGCTTGTCCGCCGCCCATGCCAGCATCCGCGCTATCAATCCCGCATTATTGGATATTTTTGCCAATGTCAGTGTAATTGGTATCATTTCAGCCATGGCCTGGGGTTTGGGCTATTTTGGCCAGCCTCACATTATTGTCCGTTTTATGGCAATTCGTAGTGTTAAAGAGATGCCAGTTGCCCGGCGAATCGGCATGAGCTGGATGATAGTAGCAATAATCGGTGCGATGGCAACCGGTATTGCCGGCATCGCCTATGTCGCGAAAACCGGAGTGCCACTTAATGATGCCGAAACCATTTTTATTTTATTATCACAAATTTTATTTAGTCCGCTAATTGCCGGATTTTTATTAGCGGCAATTTTAGCGGCCATCATGAGTACGATTTCTTCCCAGCTGTTAGTAACATCGAGTTCATTAACCGAAGATTTTTACAAAACATTTTTACACCAAGATGCCAGCGATAAACAACAGGTACTGGTTGGCCGGATATCGGTATTGCTCGTGGCGTTAGTCGCCATTTACCTGGCTTACGACAGAAATTCGTCGATATTATCTCTAGTTAGCAATGCCTGGGCGGGCTTTGGCGCGGCATTTGGTCCTGTGGTTATCGCCAGTCTGTATTGGAAAAAAATGACGAGAAATAGTGCACTCGCCGGAATGATCATTGGGGCGGCAACGGTATTATTTTGGGTATACGCACCGCTGACTATCAATGGTCAAGCGTTAAGTTCTACAGTCTATGAAATAGTGCCTGGCTTTATTGCTTGCTCATTTGCCATTTATCTCGTCACTAAGTTATCACCACAAGAGGATAGCCTAATACTAGCCAAGCACGATGAAATGCTAAAACACCATATTTAAACAACTAACAATAAAATACCAACAGAAGCCCAACAAAAGACAGGAAAGGAAAAATGACAACTGCCGAACCTTTGAGTGCGCAAGAAAATGATCGCAACGTAAGATGCTGTGATAACACTTCAAAGCCAAAGCCGAATAAAGAAACAAAAACCGGCAGCACACATCACAGCACCACCGATAGAGAACAAGAGATGGGTGAGAGTTTTATTCTCGGTTATAACTAAGGTGTATGAGCCTTTCAAACATGCGACAAGGTTGCCATATTAGCCATAGCAACTTTGTCGCAACATGGGCTATTCGTCTTTCGGCTCCAGGCCATCAATGGTGACACCCGATAGTGAACCAGAACCACCCTGATCATTACTGCGCAATTTGATCATTAAGCGCAGATCGTTTGGCGAATCCGCATGATGGATGGCATCTGCGTAATTGATCAGGCCGCGTTGATAGAGATTAAACAACGCCTGATCAAAAGTTTGCATTCCCAGCTCATTGGATTTTTCCATCACTTCCTTAATGCTGCCAATCTCTCCTTTTTTGATCAATTCCGCAACATAAGGTGAGTTTAACAAGATCTCAATTGCCGCCACCCGACCATTACCGTCACGAGTTGGCACCAATTGCTGCGCCACTATGCCGCGCAGGTTTAACGCCAAATCAAACAGTAACTTACCATGCTGTTCTGCAGGAACTAAGTGCATAATGCGGTCTATCGCCTGGTTAGCATTATTGGCATGCAAGGTAGCAATACAAAGATGACCGGTTTCGGCGAAGCTCAACGCATGCTCCATTATTTCCTGGCTACGGATCTCACCAATGAGAATAACATCCGGAGCCTGACGCAAGGAGCTTTTCAGTGCAGCGTCGAAACTTTCGGTATCTAACCCAACTTCACGTTGAGTGATCATCGACTTACCATGTTCATGAACAAATTCCACCGGATCTTCAATGGTTAAAATATGGCCGCGAGAATTGCGATTGCGATAGCCGATTAACGCCGCCATTGACGTTGATTTACCTGTGCCGGTACCACCAACGAATAGCACTAATCCCCGTTTACTCATCACCACATCTTTTAATACCGACGGCAAGCCAAGATCGTCGGCATCGGGAATTTCGGTAACAATACGGCGAACAACCATGCCTGCCATATCACGCTGCCAAAATGCCGAGACCCGAAAACGACCAATGCCATCGATAGAGATCGCAAAGTTACATTCTTTTTCCTGATCAAATTCCAGCTTTTGCTTATCGTTCATCGCACTATGTACAAGCCCTATCGCCTCATCCGGGCTTAGTACGTGCTCATCAATGGCTTGCAATTCGCCATTAATCTTAGCGCTGACAGGCAATTTTGCGGTAACGAATAAATCAGAGGCCTGTTCCTGCACCATTTTTTCTAAATAATTATGAAATCTCATCAATTGCTCCTAAGCCATGGTTCAATTAAAAGCCTTGAAACTGGCTTTTATCCGCCGCTTTATCCATCGCATCCTGCTTAGTGATCATCCCGCGGTTAACCAGGTTTTGCAGGCACTGATCCATAGTCTGCATACCGTGTTGCATCCCGGTTTGAATCGCGGAATACATTTGCGCCACTTTTGCTTCACGAATAAGGTTTCTGATCGCCGGTACGCCGATCATGATTTCATGAGCCGCGACTCGCCCGCCACCAATTTTTTTCACTAGCGTTTGCGAAATAACCGCCTGCAAGGATTCCGATAACATAGAACGCACCATAGATTTTTCCTCTGCCGGGAAAACATCGATAATACGGTCAATGGTTTTCGGCGCCGAGGTAGTATGCAAGGTACCGAACACCAAGTGACCAGTTTCGGCTGCGGTCATCGCCAAGCGAATGGTTTCCAGATCCCGCATCTCACCGACTAGAATAACATCCGGATCTTCACGTAGTGCCGAGCGCAATGCCGCATTAAAGCTCAAGGTATCGCGATGTACTTCCCTTTGGTTGATTAAACACTGTTTATTGTCATGAACAAATTCAATCGGATCTTCGATAGTTAAAATATGATCATGCTTGGAATTGTTAATATAATCTATCATAGCCGCAAGCGTGGTTGATTTACCCGAACCGGTCGGCCCGGTCACTAACACTAAGCCTCGTGGTTTTTCCGAAATATCCCTAAAGATATCCGGACAGCCTAAATCTTCGAGCGACAATACTTTACTTGGGATGGTACGAAATACGGCGGCCGGCCCGCGGTTTTGATTAAAGGCATTAACCCTGAAACGCGCCAGATTAGGCACTTCAAACGAAAAGTCCACTTCCAGATTTTCTTCGTATTCTTTACGCTGTTTATCGTTCATAATGTCGTAAACTAAGGCATTGACATCTTTGGCATCAAACGCCGGAATATTAAGCTTACGGACATCGCCATCAACACGGATCAATGGCGGCACACCGGTAGAAAGGTGTAAATCAGATGCATTATTTTCTACGCTAAACGCGAGTAATTCGGTAATATCCATACAAACCTCTTGGCTGGTTGTCTTAGCTTGTTAACTATACCTTAGTAAAACAAGGTGAATTAAATCAATAATTTGTTGAATTTATGTTATGACTCATATTAAAAAGAATCTTACCCGGGTGAAACACCAAATATTGCAAGCCTGTGAGCTTGCTCATAGAAGTATAGATGAAGTTCAGTTGTTGGCGGTCAGTAAAACCAAAGCTGGTACTTTGGTTGAACAGGCCTATAGTGCAGGCCAACGGCTGTTTGGTGAAAGTTATTTGCAAGAAGCCGTGCAAAAAATAGAACAATTATCTCACCTTTCTGATATTCAGTGGCACTTTATCGGCCCAATCCAGTCCAATAAAACCCGGGCTATCGCCGAGTTATTTTCCTGGGTTCACAGTGTCGTTCAGGGCAAGATACCCCGCTCAATGTTTGTTTACAAGTAAATATTAGCGGTGAAAGTTCAAAATCTGGCATAAAGGTCAATGAGTTAGCTGAACTTGCACAGTTAACCGCCAACTCGCCACACTTAACCTTAAGGGGCATAATGGCGATCCCTGAAAAAAGTGCGTCAATAGTAAGCTATCAAAAAATGCAGCAATTGTTTTTGCAGTTAAAAGCGCAATACCCAAGTGTCGATACTTTGTCTATGGGAATGTCAGCAGATTTAGCTATTGCCATTAAGCACGGCGCTAGCATGGTGCGCATAGGCACGGCAATTTTTGGTCAAAGAGAAACAAAATAATGCTCGAAGCGTTATACAGACGGTTCAACTATTTATATAATAAAGACATTATTTTAGAAATAGCAGCATTCGCATGAACAATATCGCATTTATCGGCGCCGGTAATATGAACAGCGCCATTATTACCGGTTTAGTTAATACCGGCTATCAACCACAAAACATCATGGTCACCAACCCGTCGGCTGAAAAACGCCAAAAGCTCGCTAGGCAGCTCGGTATCTTGCAAACGGCAGATAATATTGAAGCCGCCCAATTTGCCGATGTTATCGTGCTCGGCGTTAAGCCTCATTTTATTACCCAAGTGTGCCAGCAAATTAGCCAGGCGATGGAGATCAATAATAAATGTTTTATTTCAGTTGCCGCAGGCTGTTCTATCGCCACCATAGAAAAAGCGCTTGCTAAACCAAGCGCTGTGATCCGCACTATGCCAAACACCCCTTCACAAATTGGCTTAGGCGTTACCGGATTATATGCTTCGAATAATGCGAATCAGCATCAAATCGATAAAGCTGAGCAAATTATGTCAGCGGTTGGCATGACTAAATGGCTAAACAACGAGCAAGAAATTGACCATATTATTGCGATTTCCGGTTCAGGCCCAGCATATTTTTTCCTGTTTATGGAAGCGATGGAACAACAGGCAAAGGCCTTTGGATTTAGTGCCAGCGATAGCCGTAAATTAGTCCAACAAACCGCATTAGGTGCAGCAAAAATGGTTTGTGACAGCGAGCTTTCTATCAGCCAGTTGCGCGAAAATGTTACCTCAAAAGGCGGCACTACCCAGGCGGCGCTAACGAGTTTTATCGATGGCGGCCTAGAGCAGCAGGTAAGTAAGGCGATGAATGCGGCATTAACCCGCGCACAGGAAATGGCACAAGCGAATGCCTAAGATGAATACCGAATGGCGATACCTAACGCAAATTCAGTTGCAATTTTACCGAACGACCAAATATATCTATTTATAAAAACTTATTGGAGTGATCAATGGCAGCAGTAAATTACTTACTCGGCTTTTTTTTCGACGCACTGTTAATGGTGCTGGTGATTCGCGTCTGGTTGCAATTAGTGCGCGCCGACTTTTATAACCCACTTAGTCAATTTATCGTCAAAGTTACGAACCCGTTAGTGATCCCGTTTCGCCGTATTATTCCTGGGCTAGGCGGCATCGACGCCGCAACTTTACTGGTCGCCTATTTAGTCGCATCGCTAAAATTTATCCTTATCCCGCTGCTTAATGGCGGACCAATTGATATTATCACCGCACTTTATCTCGGCATTTTATATCTGATTAAACAAACCGGCTTTTTACTATTTGTACTAATGTTGGTGATGGCGCTGATGAGCTGGGTAGTACAAGGCTACAACCCAACACTGATGATCTTACATCAGTTAACCGAGCCGGTATTAAGACCAATACGTAATATTATTCCTAATATTGGCGGTTTAGATCTTTCGGTGCTGGCGGCATTTTTACTATTGAATGTCATCAACATCCTGTTATCAGACTGGATCCCTTACTGGGCAATGCTATAGCCTTATTAAGCACTTTTTAGCGCGCTGACTATACTTGAATAATCAAAGGGATATTACTGGAGTATCAAATGAATAGCATCAAACGATTTATCGTTTCTGTGTTGACTGTGTTGGCAATGCTTAGCGCCAATGCTTACGCCGACAATATGAAAAAACTCGGTGGCATGAATGTCCATTATATGGCAATCAGTGCGACGTTTTTAACGCCAGAAATCGCTAAGGCCTACGGCATAGAACGCAGCCGCTATAATGGTTTAGTTAATATTTCCGTGCTCGATAATACCAAGCCGGGCAACCCGGCGAAAACCGTGTCTATCACTGGTAAGGCGAAAAATTTAGTCGGGCAAAGCAAGCCGTTAGAATTTGTTGAAGTCAAAGAAGGTGACGCCATCTATTATCTGGCGCAAGTCAGTTATCACAATGAAGAAACTATTCAATTTAACTTAACGATTAACGATGGCAATGAAAGTCAGCAATTAGAATTTTCACAAAAATTTTATGTTGATTAATAATGGCTATATTTCCGATAGCTGTTGCTAGGTAAACAAGCAAGACGCTGCCAGTCCTTCCATGGAAGCTCAGCACCATAGCAACATCTTTATTTTTCAATCCACTAGCTTAATAATTGTTGTCAATGTAAGCCCCAACTTTCTGTACATCGACGCTCTTTGCCGTCCATGGCACTGCGCTAGATCTTGATTTAACCAGCAAACTAGGCTTTATTAGCCGCCAGTTTTCGTTGCCATCGACTCCCCAAGGCATTTATCGCCAGCGCTAACATCACACAAATAGTGCCGAAAGACTGCTGTAAGCTGATAGTTTCACCTAAAAAGAATGACGCACAAACGATGCCGACCACAGGCACACCTAAGGTTAACGGCGCTACCTGCCCTGCGGGATAATGCGTCAGTAAATAACTCCATAAGCTGTACCCTAAAATCGATGCGGCAAATGCTAAATACAGCAAAACTAACACGGTTGTTAGTTCAAGATTCATTACCCCGGCTAATATCACCTCTGGCCCTTCAATAAAATAACTGGCCAGTATAAACGGCACAAACGCCACCCAGGACGACCACACCACTAAGCCTAAATTTGCCTGATAACCTTTTTGGTTAATCACCCGGTTAACAATGTTTCCGCCAGCCCAGGCAATGGCAGCGGCAATCGTCAGGGCAAAACCAAGTGCCGTCATCTCACTGTGCTCGCCGGTTAAGCCAATCAGCCATAAGCCGATTCCGGCAAACAACACGGTAAAGATCTGATAAACATTAATCGCTTCTTTTAATAACAAAGCAGAAAAAATCAAGGTAAAGACCGCCTGCGACTGTAACACCAAAGAGGCAAGGCCTGCCGGCATGCCAAAAGCAATCGCCGAAAACAAAAAAGCAAACTGTCCAAAACACAAAGTCAGGGCATAAAACGCCATCCATTTCCACGGAATAGTCGGTTTTCTAACAAATAATGAGCCTAACGATGCTACCAATAAAAAGCGTCCTGCTCCCATCAATAAAGGCGGTAAATCATTAACCCCCCAGGCAATAACAACAAAATTAAAGCCCCAAATAAAAATGATCAACACCCCGATCATAGTATCTTTCAATGACATATCTTCCCTCGATTTAACTTAGTTAGAGCCTGCTCTAAGATAGCGCTGCAATTTTACCTGAGATTAAGGTATTATGCGCGCCATTAATACTTCTATATATGCATAACTATGAGCACTATCGTCTTAGCCACCGGCAATCAGGGAAAAGTCAAGGAATTAGCGAGTTTACTCGCCGCCCACAACATTGATATCAAGCCACAAAGCGAATTCGATGTCCCGGATGTGGCAGAAACCGGCACCACCTTTGTTGAAAATGCCATTATTAAAGCCCGCCATGCCGCTAAAATTACCGGTTTACCCTCGATAGCCGACGACTCAGGCTTGGAAGTCGATGCACTTTTGGGTGCCCCCGGGGTTTATTCTGCCCGTTACGCTGGCGCACATGCGACAGATAAAGACAATAATGAAAAGCTACTGACCGAACTGGCTCAGGTGCCAAGCGAACAAAGAACCGCGCGCTTTCACTGCGTGCTGGTCTATATGCGTCACGCAGATGATCCAACACCGATTATTTGTCATGGCGTATGGCAAGGCTGTATCTTAAGCAAAGCTCAGGGCGAGCAAGGTTTCGGCTATGATCCGCTGTTTTGGGTGGCAGGGCAAAATATGACCTCAGCAGAGTTACCGCGCGAGTTAAAAAACCAGCTTAGCCATCGCGGTCAGGCATTACAACAATTAGTACAACAGCTTGCTGCTATTGGTGAGTAAGCGCTAAATGTTAATTGCCCCGCCGCTCTCTCTTTATATTCATATTCCCTGGTGTGTGGAAAAATGCCCTTACTGTGATTTTAACTCTCATGCGCTTAAGGGCAGCATCCCGGAAGATAACTATATCGAGGAGTTAATCAAAGATCTGGATACAGATATAGCGCGTTTTAGCCTTAAGCAACGCAAGTTACAGACTATTTTCATCGGTGGCGGCACGCCAAGCCTGCTCTCGGTAGCAGCACTGGAAAAATTACTCCGCCAGGTATTACAACGCTTTGACTATGATAAAGACATAGAAATCACCCTGGAAGCCAACCCAGGCACAGTCGAAGCGGATAAATTTAGCGGTTTTTTTAATGCCGGGGTATCGCGTTTATCTATCGGCGTGCAAAGCTTTGCCTCGGATAAACTAATCAAACTCGGGCGAATTCATGACAGTCAGCAGGCAAGAAATGCCGCCACTTTGGCGCAATCATGCGGAGTAAGCAGTTTTAATTTAGACCTGATGCACGGCCTGCCGGAACAAAGCGTAGCAAATGCCCTGGATGATCTAACTACCGCGATTGCCCTTAACCCCAGTCATTTATCCTGGTACCAGCTCACTATAGAGCCTAATACCATTTTCTATTCAAAACCGCCGACACTGCCAATGGATGATACTTTATGGCAAATTCAGGATCAGGGCATCGCCTTACTAGAAGCGGCCGGTTATCAGCAATATGAAATCTCCGCGTTTAGCCAGCCAGGCTATCAGTGCCAGCATAATATTAACTACTGGCAGTTCGGCGATTACTTAGGTATTGGTTGCGGCGCCCATGGTAAAATTACCGATACGAACACCAATAAAATTTATCGCACCGTGAAGGTCAAACATCCAAAAGGCTATCTTGATGCCACGCGTGACCATCTGGATCATCTAAAAACTGTTAGTTCACAAGAGCTGCCATTTGAGTATATGATGAATCGACTGCGCCTGTTTACCCCATTTAGCGAGCAGGATTACCAGCAGGCAACCGGGCTTGATATTAAAGAAATCAGGCCACAGTTGGCACAAGCACAGAATAAACAACTGCTGAGCAACAACGGCCAACAGTGGCAAGTCACGCGCCGTGGCCACAGATACCTAAACGATTTATTGACTTTATTTTTATAGTGCTATGACGACAAAGCCATTATCGCAAAATGAGCGAGATCAAGAGTTTATGCGCCGGGCACTGGGTTTGGCGCAGCAAGCTGAGGCTATTGATGAAATTCCGGTTGGTGCAGTGGTGGTCGCTGATAATAAAATTATCGGCGAAGGCTATAACCAGTCGATTTTACGCAATGACCCGTCTGCCCATGCTGAAATGCTGGCAATTCGCCAAGCAGGTCAGCAAATTAAAAATTATCGGCTGATCGATTGTACACTCTATGTTACGCTCGAACCTTGCCCGATGTGCGCCGGGTTATTAGTCCACAGTCGCATTAATCGTTTAGTGTTTGGCACTACAGATTTAAAAACCGGTAGCGCTGGTAGTGTTTATAACTTAACCAATAGTGATAAACTCAATCATCAGCTCAAGGTTGAACACGGTGTATTAGCTACAGAATGCAGTGAGCTATTATCCCGTTTTTTTAAACGTCGGCGCGCCGAAAAAAAAGCACTAAAACGAGCGGAAAAACAGCAACAAACACAAGAGCACCAACAAAATGAGCAGCCAAACAACTAAGCTGGTTAAATTTTCACACGATTACTTAGCGACACTGCGTTCATGGTTTACCGACCAGGCAATGTTGGATAAATGGGCTGGGCCGAATTTTCGTTTTCCCCACAGCGCACAAAGCTTTACCGAAGATATTAAGTGTCAAACTCTCGCCTCTTACTGTTTAATCAATGAGCATAATGAATTACTGGCATTTGGCCAATACTACCCTAGGCTAGGGCATTGTCATTTAGGCCGCTTAGTAGTTAATCCCAAGTATAGAAGAAAAGGTTTGGCTAGCATTTTGATTAAAGCACTTGCCGCCAATGGCATGGCAGAATTACAGCTATCCTCGCTGTCGTTATTTGTCTTAACAGATAATATCAGCGCACTAAACGCTTATCAAAAGCTCGGTTTTATCAAGCAAGACTATCCAGAGCCAATGCCGCTGGCAAACTGTGTATACATGGTGTTGCCAACGCCTCAATGGCTGGATAATGATAAATAAAGTAAATTAACTTTGATTTTCCTGAAGAAACTGCAACATCCGACGACAGTTTAACTTATGCTTATGGCGCGCCATGATGCGCTTACGTTGAATTGAATGTGACATTTTACGACTTCTATTCATTATTACTTCTCCTATTTGCTTACTCTCACGTTTACTATTTTATTTCCCCTGTATTGTGGCAAAAAAATATGACTGATTTATGACAAGTATAGCAGCTGATAGTTCAAGGGATTAAATGAAAGATGAAACAGAAAGTTAATCACTGGCACTAACCGCAATCTCTGCTACTTGATCGGTTTCTTGCTCTAGCTCTTGCTGAGAGTCAGGCATAACCGGCGGTAATTGCTGCTGTTTTATTTGTTGCTGACGTTCCAGTTCCTCTTGCTGCTTGGCATCCATCCAGCTCAAAGTATCGTAATAACGACGAATATTTTCGACATAATTGACCGGCTCATCACCGCGCGCATAGCCATATTTGGTTTTCTTGTAATATTTCTTTTGTTTGAGCAGTGGCAAACGTTCTTTGACTTCCACCCAGCGATCGGGATCGCCCCCCTGTTTTCGGGTGATATTACGGGCATCATTCAGATGTCCCAAACCAACATTATACGAGGCTAAAGCAAACCACAGCCGGTCAGGATAAGGCACCCGCGCCGGCATGCGTTCCATCATCTGTTTAAAATATTTCGCCCCACCGCGAATACTTTGTTCGGCATCGATCCGGCTCTTGATCCCCACCTGTCTGGCGGTTGGCAAAGTCAGCATCATCATGCCGCGCACCCCGGTATGAGAACGCGCCCTAGGGTTCCAGTGAGACTCCTGGTAACTGATCGCTGCTAACAGTTTCCAGTCGATCTCCTGGCCGTATTTTTCAAACAAAGGGCGATATTTCGGCAATTTGTCTTCTACCGCTTTGATAAACAGCCGGGTATCGACATAGTTAAACTGCTCGACATGACCATAATATTTATCATCCAATGCCAGTAAAGTACCGTCATGGTGTACCTGACCGAAGAATTCAATTAAGCTCGCCAAAATAGAATCATCGCTATTATTGGCCACTACCCAGGCCATAGGCTCCGCTTGTTTAATGGTAAAACCGATACTGATCTCAGGGTAATAACGTCGACTAACCGCCAGAGTGTTGCTATCGACTATGGTATAGTCAATTTCTTCTTCGAGAATGCGCAGTAATAATTCTTCGCTGTCTAATTCACCATTTTCTTGCCAGTTTAGCTCGGCATTGCTTGTCGCCAGGCGTTCCAGGTTTTCGACATGACTAGAATTAGCAGTAACCATCAACTTACCAGTAAGATCACTGATAGTTCGCGGCCGCTCTTTTCCCTGTTTAAACACCAGTTTCTGGCTGATGTTATTATAGCTCGGGGCAAATTTATATTTCGCTAAACGTTTATCTGTAACTACTAAACCGGCGGCCAATAAGTCTACTTCACCATTTTCCAGTTGCTCAAACAGATCATTTAAACTGTAACTGGCGGAAATTTTTAATTTTACCCCCAAATAATCCGCATAGTTTTTTGCCAGTTCATATTCAAAGCCAGTATCGCCTTCGGCGCCAACATAATAACTAGTCGGACCATAAAGAGTACCGACAGTGACATAACCGCGCGCCTTGATCTGCGCTAAACTGGCGGGCGCACGTTCACTCTGACAAGCTTGCAACAATAGCGTCGCTAACAAGCTTAACCAAATAAAAACGTTATTTTTTATAAAATTAAATAAAACATGCTTCATAAGCACTTATTGTGGCT
>CAZUHQ010000042.1:11998-28455 GCA_964620605.1 uncultured Thalassotalea sp. | reverse complement strand
AATCTTGTTCGCCTTAGCCCATTCTCCATTATTTACATACTCCTGCATAGTTACACTGGCTTTTGGGAAGATACAACCTACACCTGTAATTCCACCGCATGCTCCAGCAAGTCCTGCATGTACAGTGACAGTGTCAACACCTGCCAAGATTTTTAAATCTTTGCTCTCTAACATCAGTGTTTCAATAGTGGAAACATCTGTAGTCGAAATTTTAAGAGCAGTTACTTCAGGTAACGCAGCAAGTCTTCTAAGAATATCTGTTGAA
This sequence comes from uncultured Thalassotalea sp., assembly GCA_964620605.1. GTDB lineage: Bacteria > Pseudomonadota > Gammaproteobacteria > Enterobacterales > Alteromonadaceae > Thalassotalea_E. The sequence continues at coordinate 28,190 of CAZUHQ010000042.1, read as the reverse complement.
AGAGCATGATATCCGGCTGCATCAGGGTTGTTATAAGGCATAATTGTTACGCCTGCCTCTTTGGCAGCAATTGCAGAAAGCTCATAATATGCATACATTTCCTCATCAGAAGGAACTTTCTTCGTTTTCGGTGGCATTACCATTACCGTATCTACACCAACGGTCGCTAGTTCTTTGACGATTTTGGCAAGTTCTTCTTTAGTTTCTGCCGCAGCACCACTGATTAATGGGACATTGTATTCTTTAGCAACAACAGAAAGGGCTTTAAGTAAAGAAAGGCGCTGCTGCGCACTTAGGTAGCTATTCTCACCTAAAGTACCGGAGCCGACAAGTCCACCCATTCTGCTTCCGCCTTTTCCTTGAACTTTTAAAATATCTGCAGCGTATTTTTGTGTTGCATCAAAGTCAATTTCCAGAACACCAGATTCTGACTCTTTAAGCCATGTAAACACTGCCGGCATAACCGTATATCGCCAATCTGTACTATTTGTTATCATAATATTTCCTCTTGCTAAAGCATTATTGTATACATTATACCAAACAAAGTTCATAAGTTAAACTATCTTTGGAAAAGCCGGAGGTTTATTGAATTACGCCTGTAAAGGGCTTAAGTTGACGCTTAAAGTGCTTTAGATGGCAAACTTTATTTGATTCATTTTCTTGATTTCAGATGTATTCAGCCATCATACTTTTATTCACCTTAGTGTTGAAACAAACAGCATCTAGTCCAAAGTTTTCTTCATTGACGTTGCGCTGCCGCCTTCTATATTAATGCTGTATTGGCGCGCAGTTATAGTATCTTTTAGGTTTTTTATATCAGTACTTTGCTTTCAGAACGGCCAACTAATTGAGTTGTAATTAATTTAGAAAAAGCGTAATTTGTTGCTCATTCAATTATGGAGGCAAACTCTTTGCTGTAAGGCGAGAATTATGCTTCTTAATAAGCTGTTATGACAGGAATAAGTCATGGATATTGCAAAGTTGAAGCTGAATAAATTCAAGAACATTCAGATTCATAACTTCCCAAAGGGCGTTGATTTGGGTATTGAGTCAACGGATAAAAATGTTGAAGTGATCATCTACTACATACAGACGATTAAAGATGTTATGAAGTTTGTTAAGTTGGTGAATTCAACTACTTTGCCGAAAGAAAACAGAACTATTCTCGTTTACGAGAAGGGGCGAAAGGATGGCGTTAATCGAGATTCGATCATTATGCCTTTTAAGAGCAGAGAGATAGAGGGATTTCAGCTCAAAGCGCCTATGCTCTGTTCGTTATCCGAGACTTTGAGTGCATTCGTCTCTGTAAAGGTTCATAGCAAACTGTTTTAAGTGGATAAAATCTGTTGGTTTGCTCTGGGTGGTTTTCAGATAAATTTGAGCCTTTTGATAGTGATATTGGCTTTGTATTTAACTAATTGATTTTATTGTTTTTTTTTGCTATTTATTGGGGTGTGCCAAAAGCGGAAAACTTTCACTGCTTCTTCTTGTTTATGCATATACTGGCCTGAATGCTTATTCATATTTATTCGGTAGTTCAGCACAAAAATCTTGATTTCAGTTAGGTTTACTTACTACTTTTGCGTTTTTTGTTTTGCCATTAGTGTTTGGTTTTATTGCTAAAGGTGTTAGTGTCTGGCAAAAATAAGATATGTTATAAACTTAATTATACAATGCCAGGCTCGCTAAAAGCTTCCAGCAATTTTAGTGAGTGGTTCCAAACGTGTATATGTTTAAAACTTAGTTGTATAAATACGAGAGAAAAATAATGATAAGGCCTGTTGTTTTAGCAGATGCTCAGGTAATTACGGATATCTATAATTACTATATCGAACAGACATTGAGCACTTTTGAAGAACAAAAGGTGACAGCTGATGACGTGGCGCAGCGCATTGATAAGGTGTTAGGCTCAGGTCACCTTTGGCTGGTGGCAGAAATAGATAATAAGGTGGTGGGTTATGCATATTCCACTAAGTGGCGTGAGCGCAGCGCTTATCGGTTTTCCTGTGAAGTAACTGTTTACCTCTCGCCTGATGTTAAGGGGAAAGGGCTTGGAACTCGCTTGTATCAGGCGCTATTTACCGAGTTGGAAGCTTTATCAATAAAAACCGTGATTGCCGGTATTACTCTACCGAATGATGCCAGTATCGCATTACATGAAAAATTTGGCATGAAGCAAACGGCGACCTTTGAAAATGTCGGCTATAAATTTGGTCAGTGGCTTAATGTTGGCTATTGGCAAAAACAATTATCACAACAATAATAGGGGAAAGTATATTGAAAACAATAAATAAAACTTTAATGGCGTTAGGCTGTTTATTATCGGCAAGCGCAGCATTAGCGGATAACTCGTTTGATAACGCTTATCGTTCGTTTGATATAGCTGGCATTAAATCGGATATTAAGCGTTTGGCGTCGGATGAATTTGAAGGGCGAGAGCCATCCGGTAAAGGCGGCAAGCTGACCACAGAAATGCTGATCAAGCGTTTTAAATCATTAGGGTTAACACCAGGGAACGGTGACAGCTATACCCAGGCAGTGCCTATGGTTAGCATTAACAGTACACCCACAGGCAATTTAACCATTGGCGATATCGATTTTAGCTTTCCAAATAATTACGTTGCCAGCTCGCGAAAAACCGTCAAACAAATTTCATTGAAAGATTCTCAGCTAGTCTTTGTTGGTTATGGCATTAATGCGCCAGAATATGGCTGGAACGATTATAAAAACCTGGATGTTAAAGGAAAAACTGTCGTGGTTTTAGTGAATGATCCTGGTTTTGCAACTCAAGATCCAAGTTTATTCGGCGGTAATACCATGACTTATTACGGCCGTTGGACGTATAAATACGAAGAAGCGGCGCGTCAGGGAGCCTCAGGCGCGATTATTGTTCATGAAACTAAACCTGCCAGTTATGGTTGGAATGTCATTGAAAGCAGTTGGACTGGCGCTCAATATCATTTACCTGCCAGCGAAGTCAATGAAGCAAGCCTGGATGTTGAAATGTGGATCAGCGTAGAGAAAGCGCAGGAGCTCTTTAAAAAAGCCGGACAGGATTTTGTCAAACTCAAGCAGCAGGCATTAGCTAAAGACTTTAGCGCAGTGCCTTTACCTTTTAAGGTAAATGTGGCGATTAGCAATGAGATCAAACAATCGACATCAAATAACGTGATAGCCACACTTAAAGGTAGTGCAGCACCAGATGAACACGTGCTTTATATGGCGCATTGGGATCATCTTGGCACCACTATGATAGACGGTAAAAAGCATATTTATAACGGCGCCCATGACAATGCCACTGGAACTGCGGGGTTAATGCATATTGCTAAAGCCTATACCGAACTAAAATCTGCGCCTAAACGTTCAATAACTTTTGTTGCAGTAACGGCAGAAGAGCAGGGGCGTTTAGGTTCTATTTATTTTGCTAACCATCCAACCATGCCACTTAATAAAATTGCTGGTTTAGTGAATATGGATAGCCTGGATATCTCAGGCATGAAAAAAGATATTACCGTTGTCGGTTATGGTAAGTCTCAGTTAGAAGATTACCTGGCAGTGGCTGCGAAGCATCAAGGGCGAACATTAACGCCTGAGCAAACGCCAGAGCGCGGATATTATTATCGCTCTGATCATTTTTCATTAGCGAAAAAAGGTGTGCCGGCATTAAGCGCTGGTGGTGGTTCTCAGTGGATTAATGATGAGCAGCAACAAATAGGTAAGCAAGTTTCTGAATTAGTCGCTAAATGTTATCACCAAACCTGTGACGTTTATCACGAAACCTGGGGCTGGGACAGCCTAGTGCAGGAATTACAGCTGTTTTTTGAAACCGGCTATTTGTTGGCGAACGATAGCGCCTGGCCGAACTGGAATAAAGGCGCCGAGTTTAGAGCATTAAGAGATCAGATGATGGATTAAGCATCGAAAGCGACATTTCTAACATCGCCGTTCCTGTGCATCCATGCACCCACGGTATACCGTTCATCCTAAACATAAAAACGTCAGCCTAACCGCTGGCGTTTTTAATGAAAGAGAAAAATAGCGGGCTTTTAGTGTTGACTCTCCAACCTGGGCTTGAACCAGTGACACACGCTTATTTTGCAAGAGTACAGTCTGTCGCTCGACCAACTGAGCTATTGAAAATGAGATTTATAAATAAACTTAGAGTATCAATATCGTTTGTTTTTTACTAAACAGAAATTTAGACAAGAAAAAAGCCCGCTATAAAATAGCGGGCTTTAGTGTTGGCTCCCCAAACTGGGCTTGAACCAGTGACACACGGATTAACAGTCCGTCGCTCTACCAACTGAGCTATTGGGGAATAACTTGCTACTAACCTTTGTTTGCTAGCAACTCGTTAACGGGGCGGAATATTAATGGCAGCTCGGCGAGCTGTCAACACAAAATTAGGAAAAAAATAATTTATTTGACTGTTTGCTTAAAATCCACTCAGGCTGTTGTAAATTGCGGCGCGAAATGTTGAATCTTTACTCAAGCTCTTGGTTAGTCGTTATTTTTTGTTAGTTATCCACTAAAGTTGTGGATAACTGTGTGAGTGAAACTAGGGTAAAACGAAAGAATCAGGGGTGGGTAAGAATAGCTGAAAATATAAAATTTCATCCTTTCTAATAAAAATCAAATAAAATCAATGTTATATGGTTTGTTTTTGACTGTTTTACTATTGACGAGTGATTTTTAGTCAACACTTGGTTTATAGCAAGTTATTGTGTATGAAATATCGGGGTGAACAATATTAAGTTGTTTTTATTTTATATCGTTAGTCCTGAATATTTGCTAAATATTCAGTTACAACGAAATTAAATATTTACATAGCGCCTCTAATTAGTATCTTTTACAATATATCACTTTGTCGCGATATTCTTATAAGCAAGCAGCTAGTTAATGACCAAAAACACCAATAAGCATCAAATCGATTTATTAGCCGATCCGGTCGGACAAACGTTAAAGCAAATGACCATTCCGATGATTTACGGCATGATCTTGCTAATGACGTTCAATTTGGTTGATACCTTTTTCGTTGGTTTATTAGGTACTCAGCCGCTTGCTGCTATCAGTTTTACTTTTCCAATTACTTTTACCGTGATTAGTCTGACCATAGGTTTGGGCATAGGCACCTCTGCGGTTATCGCGAAATCACTGGGTAAAAAAGATAATAAGTTTGCTAAGTGCTCGGCAACTACTGCATTAATATTAGCAGCTACTGTGGTTGGTATTGTCTCTTATATTGGCTTTGTTTTTAGTGATGAAATATTTACTTTGCTTGGTGCGCGTGAAGAACTCTTGCCTTTGATTCGGGACTATATGGATATCTGGTTTATCGGTAGCGTGTTTTTAATTGGCCCTATGATAGGTAACTCTATTTTACGTGCCAGTGGCGATACCAAAACGCCGAGCATTATTATGGGGCTTGGTGGTGTGATCAATGCCATCTTAGATCCTATTCTTATTTTTGGATTAGGCCCTGTACCAGCAATGGGTATTCAGGGGGCAGCTATTGCAACCTTAATTTCCTGGTTAGTCGGCTCAAGTTTTGTGCTCTATACCATAGGATATAAACGTCAGCTTATTCATACCTCTATGGTGTTTGTGAAGACCTTTGCAAAAGCGAGTAAAGCCATTTTGCATATAGGTTTACCGGCTGCTGGGGCTAATATGCTAACGCCAATTGCCGCAGCTGTGTTAACGGCAATCGTTGCCACTTACGGTGATTCTGCAGTGGCCGCCTTTGGGGTTGGTTCACGCATTGAATCTATTGCCTGTTTAGTCGTACTTGCAATGTCGATGACCTTGCCACCTTTTATCAGTCAAAACTTTGGTGCCGGCAATATGCAGCGGGTAGAGGAAGGTTATAAAACCTCGATTAAGTTTGTGCTGATGTGGCAAGTACTGATTTATTTATTGTTAGTCTTGTTAGCTCCCTGGATTGCTGAGGCGTTTTCCAAAGAGCAATCGGTTGCTGATATCATTAAGTTGTTTATTTGGATTTTACCCTTAGGTTATGGCTTGCAAGGCATTATTATTTTAACAAACTCATCGTTTAACGCGCTGCATAAGCCTATGGTAGCGTTAATGTTGAGTATCGTTAGGTTGTTTGTCTGTTATGTGCCTATGGCTTATCTTGGCAGCAAGTTATATCAACTGGAAGGCTTTTTTATTGGTGCACTATTGGGCAATTTTGTGATGGCTATTATCTCTTACTATGCGTTCTCCAAGCAGTTTGAACAAAGCGTGATTGAAGCTAAGGCTGTCTCATAATGAAGTCAATGGAACTCGTTTCAGATTATACGCCTAATGGCGATCAACCGGCGGCGATTGCTCAATTACTCGACGGTATTGAATCCGGACTTGCCCATCAAACCTTGTTAGGGGTTACAGGCTCAGGGAAAACTTTTACTGTTGCCAATGTGGTTGCTCAGCTTAACCGTCCAACTATGATGTTAGCACCGAATAAAACGCTGGCGGCTCAGCTTTATGGTGAGATGAAGGAATTTTTTCCTAATAACGCTGTTGAATATTTTGTTTCTTATTATGATTATTATCAGCCGGAAGCTTATGTGCCAACTACCGATACTTTTATCGAAAAAGATGCGTCGATTAACGAGCATATTGAGCAAATGCGTTTGTCGGCTACCAAAGCTTTGCTGGAGCGCCGCGATGTTATTATTGTTGCCTCTGTTTCTGCGATCTACGGTTTAGGGGATCCTGACTCTTACCTTAAAATGATGTTGCATATCAGTCAGGGCGATATTATCAATCAGCGTGACATCTTGCGCCGCCTGGCTGAATTGCAATACACCCGCAACGATGTCGCGTTCCAACGTGCAACTTATCGCGTTAGAGGCGATGTTATCGATATCTTTCCGGCGGAATCTGACCGCTTGGCGGTACGGGTTGAGTTGTTTGATGAAGAAATCGAGCGTATCAGCCAGTTTGATCCGTTAACCGGTGAAGTAGAGCGTAAGCTAGCACGAGTGACTATTTACCCAAAAACTCACTATGCAACGCCGCGCGATAAAATTCTTGCTGCGGTGGAAAACATAAAAATTGAATTAAAAGACCGCGCTAAGATACTCAAAGATAATAATAAGTTAATTGAAGAGCAGCGTATCGTTCAGCGCACGCAATTTGATATTGAAATGATGACCGAGCTTGGTTATTGCTCAGGCATCGAAAACTATTCCCGTTATCTATCGGGCAGGGCAGCCGGAGAAGCGCCGCCAACCTTGTTTGATTATCTGCCGGATGATGGACTGCTGGTTATTGATGAATCTCATGTCACTGTACCGCAAATTGGCGCCATGTATAAAGGTGACCGTTCACGCAAAGAAAACCTGGTGGAATATGGTTTTCGCTTGCCGTCGGCACTTGATAACCGGCCGATGAAGTTTGAAGAATTTGAAGCCTTAGCACCGCAAACTATTTATGTATCGGCAACACCGAGCAATTATGAGCTGGAAAAATCTTCCGGGGATGTCGTTGAGCAGGTAGTTCGGCCGACCGGTTTATTAGATCCGATAGTTGAAGTGCGACCGGTAGATACTCAGGTTGATGATTTGCTTTCAGAAATTCGTAAGCGGGTAGAAATTGGCGAGCGGGTACTGGCAACTACTCTCACTAAACGCATGGCGGAAGATTTAACGGATTATCTTGATGAGCATAATGTCAAAACTCGTTACCTGCATTCGGATGTTGATACCGTTGAGCGGGTGGAGATTATTCGCGACTTTCGTTTGGGACATTTTGATGTATTGATCGGTATTAACTTGTTGCGTGAAGGCTTGGATATGCCGGAAGTGTCGTTAGTGGCGATTTTAGACGCTGACAAAGAAGGTTTCTTACGTTCAGAACGCTCACTCATTCAGACCATTGGTCGAGCCGCGCGTAATATTAATGGTAAAGCTATTTTATATGCCGATCGTATTACTGGCTCTATGCGTAAGGCAATTGATGAAACCGAGCGCAGGCGAGAAAAACAACATAGTTATAACCTAGCGAACAATATCACGCCAAAAGGGGTGAAACGTAAAATTGCCGATGTTATGGATGTTGGTGATACGCCTGAGCAGGCATTAATTAGAAGCAAGCAAAGGGCGGCAGAGCCTGACGCTCAATATCAGGTAATGAGCGTTGAGCAAATTGACGAAAAAGTGCAGGCGTTGGAAAAAACTATGTTAGACCATGCGCAAAACCTTGAATTCGAACAAGCGGCGGCTGTCAGGGATCAAATAGCAAAACTACGCCAGCAACAATTGCTGGCGTGACACTTCTCAATGTAAGTGCTGTCGTTCAAACATGGTATAGCGGCTAATAATGCTGGAGATAGCATCGCTACTGCAATGGGTTAGTTGGCTGATGTCTTCGATAATTTTATCTTGAACATCGACGGGAAATAGCATTAACTGCTCTAAATACAGGTGTGCCTGTGTTTCATTGTTATTATTCATAAACTCAGCTATGCGATTAGCATGATTTTTCCAGATAGCACTCATAAGCAACGTCCTCACATTTAACCTAAGCCAGCTGGCATCAATGCCGCACTAGCCTTTTAAGTCTAGAACAGTAAAGTGTATTTTTTATACAAAATTAGTCTTAAAAAAGATCTACGAAAAGTAACTATTCTAATAAAAGTTAATCGTTTGTTATTTCGCAGTTTTCTAAATAATGTAGAAAAATCTTAAACGGTATTTTTAAAGGTTTTGCTGTATTTATTCGAGGATTTTGGCAAATGTTTAGTGCTTTTTGATAGACAATATGGCTCAAATTCTTTTCTATTAACGCTTTGAGCATGGAGGAGAAGTGAGTTTTTAATTCAATATCTGCTAACTGATAAGGCGATTGCTCAACTTATTTCAGTGCTGAGCAATACAATGCAGCTGTTTTATAATAGGCTTTCAATATCCGCTGTCAGTTTTTCTGGTTTTATTGTCGGACCATAACGCTTAATCACTTGCCCTTGACGGTTAATTAAAAACTTAGTGAAATTCCACTTGATATTTTTAGTACCTAAAATGCCAGGAGCTTGTGACTTTAAGTGTTGGTAAAGTGGGGCAGTGTTATCGCCGTTAACCTCAATTTTATCCATTAAAGGAAAGCTGATGTTAAAATTCAAATCACAAAACTGCTGGATTTGTTGATTATCGCCTTTTTCCTGCTGACCAAATTGATTGCAGGGAAAGGCTAATACTGCTAGCCCTTTATCCTGATATTTTTGATAAAGAGCTTCCAAACCGGCATATTGCGGGGTAAAACCACAGGCACTGGCGGTATTGACTATCAGTACGACCTTACCTTTCAATGCGGCTAAATTAACGGACTCTTTTCGGTTATTAAGTACTTCAAAATCATAAATGCTATTTGTCATATCGCTTGTTATTGCCTGGTCGGAGTTGTTAAGGTCAGCATAGGTAAATACATAAGATATGTAAAGTAATTGCTAGAGCTTTAAACAAGCGTTTTGTACACTAATACCAATTGATATGGTTAGGAAAAATAATGAAAAAAGTTGCATTTATCGGATTAGGCGTCATGGGTTATCCCATGGCCGGGCACTTGGCAAAAGCCGGTTATCAGGTTTGTGTTTATAACCGTACAACAGCCAAAGCTCAGCAATGGGTTACTGAATATGGTGGTCGTTATGAGAACACCCCAAAATTGGCGGCACAAGGTTGTGATATCGTATTTTGCTGTGTTGGTAATGATGACGACGTCAGGCAGGTAGTGTTAGGGGAAGACGGTATTTTATCTGGCCTTAATAGCCAGGGGATATTAGTCGATCATACTACCGCATCAGCGGAACTGGCGCGCGAATTGGCAGGACAAGCTCAAGAGCAAAACATAGATTTTATCGATGCTCCGGTGTCAGGCGGCCAGGCAGGCGCTGAAAATGGCGTGTTAACTATTATGTGTGGTGGTGAGCAGGAAGTGTTTGACCAGGTAGCCCCAGTCATGGATGCTTACGCTCGTTTTAGTCAGTTAATGGGCAAGGTTGGCTCTGGGCAGTTGGCCAAAATGGTCAATCAAATTTGTTTTGTTAATACAGTACAGGGCTTGGCCGAAGGCTTGAATTTTGCGCAAAAAGCAGGTTTAGATACAGATAAGTTAATTGAAACTATCTCAAAGGGGGCGGCAGGCTCCTGGCAAATGGATAATCGCGGTAAAACCATGTGTCAGCGTTCATTTGATTTTGGTTTTGCCGTTGATTGGGTGAGAAAAGATCTTGGGATGGCCTTTGCTGAGGCGGAAAAAATTGGCGCTGATTTAACCATTACCAAACAGTTAGACGGGTATTATCAACAAGTGCAGCAAATGGGCGGTAATCGCTGGGATACTTCCAGTTTAATTGCTTGCTTTGATAAAACGCAGTAAATAAATATTTTTAGCTGTAATAGAGCCCGTTAATCTTTGCGGGCTTTTTTGTTGCTTTAGATACTGATATCTGTTGTTAGTGATGCCTTTTGGGGGCTAGTTACTAGCGAGCAGGCATCAATTTCACGGTTAAAATCTTCGATAAACTCTGGATGTTTAGCTAAAAATGTCTTGCTGAAATATACGCCCATCGGATGTTGCTCTAACGGGACCACTAAAAAGTCATCCAATGAATGATTGGATTGTTTAATGGTGTGAAGAAACACCAATTCATTTTCTAAAATGGCATCAATTCTATGATGTATCAGTACTTTCAGTAACGCAGAGGTGTCTCGTGTCGTGACTTTTATTTCAAAACCATGCTTGCGCAAACTGTTAAGTGCGTTGGAGCCTTGTCTTGCTCCTGTGGTTAGGTTGTGCTTGATATATTCTGGAGTGTAGTTGCTAGCCGGTTGTTTTAGCTTGTTTTTTAATAAGTACAGGCTGCGTTGCTGAGGCAAGAATACCTTGTTTTGTACTGCGTATTGGTCACGCGCTGCACTTTTGGATGCAGAAAAGAAACCATCTAATTCACCTGATTTGGTCATCATTTGTGCCCGCTTCCATGGCAATTTGCTGATAGTAAAAGGCTGGTTTATACGTGCCATAACGCAGGAAAAAGCCCGAACTGACAGACCATCAGAGCCTTTTTCTGTACTCAGGTGATAGGGCGCCCATTCTATTTCTGTTCCCATGCGTACTATAGTGTTTTGATCGCTCGCCAATGCGGTTATTGGAAATATTAGCAATAAAAGGTACAACTTAATGCGCATGGCAAAGTTTAGCACCGAGAAAATCTATCATGGAAAATATGGCGGCAGATCATACGCCTTGTTTGTATAAAAAGTGACCATTAAATTGAGCGTTTAGCAGGGAGCGAATTGATAAATGGCGATGTTGGAATAGGCGCTGTAAATAAAATACAGCGCTATTTTCTTTATTTAGTGGACAAATTTTTGCAGTTGTTTGTTAATTTTATTTACCGCACTGTTGATCTCGGATGCCAGATTGAGCAGCTCTTCCGTTCTGGTATTGGTTTGCTGAGAAACATCGCGAATATTGTCGATATTACTTGCCATATCTTGAGTGACTCCTGCCTGTGACTGAGCAGCTTGAGCCAGCTGGCTGTTCTGTTGTTGAATGGTGCTAATGGCATTGGTGACTGTATCTATCATATCATTGGTTTCAATGGCTTTTTGATGGCTTAACTCAATGTTTTTATTGCCTAATTCTATAGTGTTAACCGCGTTTTTCGCCCCTTGCTGCAGTTGCTCTATCATAGAGTTGATTTCTTCCGTTGATTCCTGGGTGCGGCTGGCAAGGGTTCTGACTTCATCGGCAACAACAGCAAAACCGCGTCCTTGCTCTCCGGCGCGTGCCGCTTCAATGGCAGCGTTTAATGCCAATAAATTAGTCTGCTCGGCAATGCCTCTGATGACATCCAAAACGCCGCCGATGTTTTGGCTGTCGAGTTCTAATTGATTCACTACTTTTGCCGCATCTTGCATTAATTTTGAAAACTCTCTAACTGAGTTGAGGTTTTGCTCAACGGTATTACGGCCCTGGCTGGCATTTTGCTGGGTTTGTTGAGAGCTTTCGGCGGTTAATTTAGCTATTTCAGACATCTCTTCGGTTGAATGATTCATTTGAGTGACGGAATCGCTCATAATTTCAGTGGCCTGATATTGCTGGGCGATGTCATGCTGGGTTTGTACTGAGATTGACTCCATAGAGCGAGTACTCTCAGCCAGCTGGCCAACCTGTTGATTGATCCGTCCCAAAGCTTTGGTTAATTGCATCATAAACTGATTAAATGCGGTAGCAACCACACCGATTTCATCATTTGGCTGATCATTGAGTCGTTGGCTTAAATCACCTTCTCCTTCAGCGATATCAACTAGTGCGCCATGAACCTGGCGTAAGCGGTTGGAGATCAGTTTTCTGAACATGAAAAACAATAAGCCAACGGTTGCCACTAGCACTAAAATAATGATGGTCGCAATTTGCCTGTTCAAGCTGGTGGCGCTGGCCAGTTGCTTATCGATTGGTACTTGTACTTCTAACACCCCGCGCACATCATTGAGCTTCCAGCCGGTTTTTGGCGTGTCAGGGTGAGAGTTATGACAGTTAACACAGCCTTGTGCCACCATAGTATCGGCTAATGCCACCCTAACGGTTTCTTTACCATTAATCGTTTCTACTTTGCTATAGGTTTGCTTTGGATTGTTATTTAACGCGCTCCAGGCTTGTTGGCCAAAGTTATCCAATTTTCTCGATGCTCTGTTTGGGAATGGGTAAGGGCTATAGAGCTTTAATGAAATAATGCCTTTTTGTGAAAATTCGTTGCTGATGTCATGGATAAAGGTGGCGGGTAAGGGAATTTGGTTGGCATTTTCTTTGTGTTCGTAATGGGGCCTGAATTCTTTGCCACCGACAATTTTCTTAATGATATTCTTGGTGTAATAACCGCGTATTAATTTATATTGCTTGACCGTACTCTCGGCCGAGGTTATCGCGATATCTATGGCATTTTCTTTCGTCACCATAGGCACATAAGTGCTGAGAATGATCAATACCAGGAGCAGAATAACAACAAGGGGTGAAAATAAGCGTGTACTCAGCTTTTTAAAAAAGTTACCAGCCATTGTCTTTGCCCAGATGTCTTTTATATAAAGCTAAGTGTAGTTTAAATTTTCTAACGAGTTCGTTATTTAAGCCGATTTATTGCTGAAGGTATTGATACAGGGCTTTTAAGATCTGCATTTTTCCTTGATTAGACTCATGCTCATGTGCCAGGTTTTCAATTTTGATCACAAATTCATCTGCCGATAATAAGCCCTTACCGCCAAATTGCAGTTTATCCCGGCAATAACTTTGCCATTGTTGCTGTTCTTCACTAGACAAGGTTTGTGGGAAATTCCTCGCTCGATATCGAAATAATAGCGTGGCTAAGCGGTCATCTTGAAAATTAAACGGATGGCTTGCTAATTGTTCAACCGGTAACTGGTGCAAAATTTCCATTTGTGCCTTATCGCTGTGGGAGAAAAAACTACCGCCGTAGAGCGCATGCTCGGCATCGGGTGTTTCGTCTAAATAGTCATCGGCAGCAAATACTTCTGCCAATTTTTCGCGTATTTCCAAGTGCTGTTTTAACTTAGCTAAGTTTTCTAAGCATAACTCTCTCGGGATTTCTAAGCGAGCGGCATTTTCCGGTAATAAGGTTTTCGCCGGTGCCACTACCGGGCATTTATTGATATGAATCAGTTTCACTGGGATCGGTAATTCATCCTCTGCCAGTTCATCGTGGCGGGTATATAAACGGGCTTTAATTTCCTCACTCGATAGTTCAAATAATGGCGTAGGGTCGCGTGCTAAATCCACCGCAATCACTGCATTCTTATTGACTGGATGATAGGCAACCGGGGCAAACCAGCTGGTACAGCCGTGTTGTGACGATATTTTACTGGAAGTGTGAACAACCGGCGTCATGTTATAGACATCGAGCAGTTCGCTGACCTGTTTTTTGTTTCTTAAGTTAAAGATAAATTCATAAAGCTTCGGCTGTTTTTCTTTAATCAGCTTTGCCATTGCGATAGTGGCATAAACATCACTCATTGCATCATGCGCTGCCGAATGCTCAATGCCGTTGGCTTTAGTCAATAACTCCAGACGAAAACTTACCACTTGTTCGCTGGTATCCTCATTCGTTACTGTTGGCCATTCAATACCTTCAGGGCGCAATGCATAACAGGCACGCACCATGTCGATAATGTCCCAGCGGCTGTTGCCATGCTGCCATTCTCGGGCATATGGGTCGTAAAAATTGCGATAAAGAAGGTAACGTGTAACCTCGTCATCAAAGCGGATATTGTTATAACCGGCAACACAAGTGTTAGGAGCAGAAAATAAGGCATGAATTTTGTCAGCAAATTCAGCTTCCGTTAACCCTTCGGCTAACGCTTTTTGTGGGGTAATACCGGTCACTAAACACGCTTCTGGATGAGGTAAATAATCCTGCGGCGGCTGGCAATAAAACATTTCTGGCTCGCCGATAATGTTTAATTCCAAATCAGTACGAATGCCGGCAAACTGTGAAGGTTTGTCATATTTAGGGTTTACGCCCCAGGTTTCATAATCGTGCCAAAGGATGGTTGGCTGATTAGTGTTATTGCTTGATATTTGTTGTGTTGGCTTCATCTAAATCAACGGGTGTTTTCTCAATTGAATTAATTGTAACACGGTTAAATAATTGTGTTAGCTCAGATTTTAATAGAAAGTTGCTCGTTACGGGTTATCTCTTATAAATAAATAGTCCTTAAATCATTTCTGGTTCTGTGTTATTTAGTTGGGCAGTAGGTCGGAATTTTTCTTTTTGAGTTGGCGTCGCATTTAGCGGCAAAAGAGCAATCCGATGATTTCAAAAAGTTTTATAGAATATTGGAGAAATAATGACGGACATTCGCTTATTGGCCAGTCAGGCGGCGCAGGCTGCAAAAAAGTTGTCGCTGCTAACCACAGATGAAAAAAATCATGCCCTGGCTAAAATGGCAAATGCTTTGACGAGCGCTAAGAGTGGGATTTTGGCGGTTAATGAGCAAGAAGTTGCCCGAGCCCGGGAGAATGGCTTAGACAGTGCCATGCTGGATCGCTTAACTATGACCAGTGAACGTATCGATGATATGGTTAACGGCATTCGTGAAATTATTGCCTTGGACGACCCTGTTGGTACTAGCCGCAAATTGGCAACGCCGCCAAGTGGTATTGATGTTAAAAAGGTACGGGTGCCACTTGGGGTGATTTGTATGATTTATGAAGCGCGCCCGAATGTTACTGCGGATGCTTCGGCGCTTTGCTTTAAATCTGGCAATGCCGTGATCTTGCGTGGCGGCAAGGAAGCGCTTGATACCAGCCTGGCTATCGCCAAAGTATTGCAAAATGCGCTGGAGTCGGTCGGCTTGCCTGCCGCTGCGGTTACTGTGATCCCTGATGCAGATCGCGCTTTAATGATGAGTTTACTTGAGCAGGATGATTTTATTGATCTGGTGATCCCTCGCGGCGGTGAAGGCTTGATCCGTTTTGTTACCGATAATAGTAAAATTCCGGTGATCCAGCATTTTAAAGGGGTCTGTCATTTATATGTCGATAATGAAGCAGACTTAGCAATGGCAGAGCGTTTGCTAATTAATGGTAAAACCCAGCGCACCGGTGTGTGTAACGCATTGGAGTGCTTATTGGTTCATCAAGAAGTGGCTGCGGAATTTTTGCCAAAAGTTGTCCAAATGGCACAAGAAAAAGACGTTAAGATCAATGCCTGCAAAAATTCGATTAGCTATTTTGATAATGCAACTGAGTTGCAAGATGATGAGTTTGGCGAAGAATATTTAAGCTTGGAACTGGCAGTGCGTGTGGTTGATGATTTTGAGCAGGCATTAGAGCATATAGATCAGTTCGGCAGTCAGCACACTGAGGTTATTTGTACGCAAAATAATGCTAGTGCAAAATTATTTCAGCGCACTGTTGATGCTTCGGTAGTGATGGTTAATGCCTCTTCGCGCTTTTCAGACGGTGGTCAGTTGGGCTTAGGGGCAGAAATTGGTATAGCAACCACTAAACTACACGCCTATGGCCCTATGGGGCTAGAAAGCTTAACCACTGAAAAATATGTCGTTAGCGGGCACGGTGAAGTTCGCGCTTAACCTAATCAAAGTGCAAGACCAGTTAATTTATTTGCGATAAGGTATACTGGTCTTTAGTCACCTGTTTCGGAACT
>CAZUHQ010000042.1:0-11988 GCA_964620605.1 uncultured Thalassotalea sp. | reverse complement strand
TGCCAGTTGTGCTTGAAAAAACCTTATTGAAAATCGCGTTAGATCTTAGTTTGAGTTTGCCAAAAAAAGCCCACTATCAAAGGTTGATGCAAGCGGTGAATGAGGTGATGCCGTGTGATGCCGTGGCGTTGCTGGAACTCGATGGTGAAGAGCTGGTGCCGGTTGCCATCGATGGTTTATCGTCACAAGTGTTGGGTATGCGTTTTCATCCGCAGCAGCATCCGAGATTGAAAGCAATTTTATCTTCTCAAAAACCGATCCGTTTTGACGCTAATTCCAGTTATCCCGACCCTTATGACGGCTTGTTGGCAAGCGATCCAAAACGGGCGCTGGATGTTCATGATTGCATGGGCTGTAGCCTATATGTAGAAGAAAAGCAGGTTGGAGTGTTAACCTTAGATGCGTTAAAGGTCGGTGCCTTTAGCGATGTCGATGATATTACTATCGCGACTTTAGCGGCGCTCGCCGCTGCGACTATTCGAAATGCCCATTTGATTGCTCAGCTTGAGCAGCAAAAACAGCAAGCGCTGTCGTTAAGTCACGAAATGGTTAGAGATGCACATTCGGAAAAATGCGGTGAATTTATTGGTGAAAGCCCGGTGATGCAAGCGCTGAAAAAAGAAATTCAGGTGGTGGCAAATTCAGAACTTTCGGTACTGATCACAGGGGAAACCGGAGTCGGTAAGGAAGTGGTTGCCCGCACCCTTCATGCCCAGTCAGGGCGCAACGAACAGCCGCTAGTGCAGCTGAACTGTGCCGCGCTATCACAAGAGCTAGCTGAAAGCGAGTTATTTGGCCATGTTAAGGGGGCATTTACCGGTGCCCATAAAGATCGTATCGGCAAGTTTGAACTGGCAAATAATGGCACGCTGTTTTTAGATGAAATTGGCGAAATGTCTTTAGCCGTTCAGGCAAAAATCCTTAGGGCTATTCAGGAAGGTGAAATTCAGCGGGTTGGCGCCGATCAGAATGTGTATGTGGATGTCAGGATCATCGCTGCGACCAATAGAGACTTGGCTAAAGAGGTCGCTGCAGGGCGGTTTCGCGAAGACCTCTATCACAGATTAAGTGTTTTTCCGTTAGTTGTACCGCCATTAAGAGAGCGGATTGAGGATATTACGCCATTAACCGCTTTTATTTTAGACAATGTTAAGGGCAAGATCGGCCTCGATAAGGTCAAACTAGATAGTGCAGCGATGAAAAAACTCATGTGTTATGACTGGCCCGGTAATGTTAGGGAATTACAGCATGTGCTAATGCGAGCAGCGTTACGGGCATCTAGCTGTAGTGACAGTGAACCTGGAGTGATCACAGCTCAGCATTTAGGGCTAGATATAGTTACTGATAGTCAGCAAACAAGTTCCACTATTAACACCTTGATTAACCGTGAAAATAAGCCTTATAGCGAAATCATCGCGGATGTTCAGCGACAGATCATTAGTCAGGCGCTGGAGGAAAATGATCATGTATGGGCAAAAGCGGCTCGTCAATTGCAATTAGATCGCGGTAACTTATACCGTCAGGCGAAACGTCTGGGGTTAACTTAGCCTGCTGTTAAGCTTTTTAATTGGATAGTTAATTGCGCTAACTTAGTCGTGAATTCTCTCTTCTTATTATGGGTTGATGTTCTTTTGACATTATTGTTGTGTCATTTCAACATCAATTTCGTGTCATTTTGACTCTTTTTTATCGTTTTAATTTTCTGAATTAATATAACCTTATGTTTTGTAAAGATATTGCTCTTTTGGCATAACTTCTGCTCTAGTCGTTGTATCTAGACGGTGATTAATGATTAAGAGAGCAAAAGATGACAGAACACTTAACGACAGATGTGGTTATTGTTGGTGCTGGCCCGGTAGGTCTGTTTCAGGTATTTGAACTTGGCTTACAGGGCTTGTCATCTGTGGTAGTGGAGAGCCTGCCGCAAATCGGTGGTCAGTGCAGCGAGCTCTACCCGGATAAACCCATTTACGATATTCCGGCATTGCCCAATGCAAAAGCATCAGAAGTTATCGATAACCTGTGGCAGCAGGCAAAGGCTTTTGAGCCTGTGGTGCTACTTGGCGAGCGAGTCGAAACCATTAATAAACTTGCCGATAACACGTTTGAGCTGATCACGAGTAAACAACGGGTGCTTCATTGTCGCGCCGTGATTATTGCTGCAGGTAACGGAGCATTTTCACCGGTGAAATTAAAAGTTAAAGGCATAGAGCAGTTTGAAAACAAGCAAATGTTTTATCATATTAAAAACCTTGAACAGTTTCGTGATAAAAATGTGGTGGTACTTGGTGGTGGTGATTCGGCGCTTGACTGGAGTTTGACCTTACAAAATATTGCACAAAGTGTGGTGCTGATCCATCGCAGCACCAATTTTCGCGCTGCACAAAGCTCAGTTGATAAA
This sequence comes from uncultured Thalassotalea sp., assembly GCA_964620605.1. Taxonomy (GTDB): domain Bacteria; phylum Pseudomonadota; class Gammaproteobacteria; order Enterobacterales; family Alteromonadaceae; genus Thalassotalea_E. Next base: position 9,587 of record CAZUHQ010000042.1, on the reverse strand, counting down.
ATGTTCAAACTTTGTGATCAGCTTAAAATGCAGTTTTTGTGTGGCCAAGTCAGTAGTTTTAAGCAAGTTAATCAGCAATTATCAGCTGTTATCGTCAGTTCAAAAGACGGTGTAAAACGCACCGTTGAATTAGATGCTTTGGTCGTGTGTTTTGGCATGTCGCCAAGGCTGGGCCCGATCGAAAACTGGTCATTAGCACTGCATCAAAGGCAAATTATCGTTGATACCCAAAGCTTTCAAACGTCGGTTAATGGTATCTATGCCGTCGGTGATATTAATTATTACCCGGGAAAACGTAAACTGATCTTAAGCGGTTTTCATGAAGCCGCACTATCAGCATTTGCTATTGCTGAAAGTTTAAGTGAAAAAACGCGTATTCCGACTTTATACACTACGACCAGTCCGGTATTACACCAGCGCATTGGTGTTGAACATTCGTTAGCTAGCTTAATGGAATAAAGATGATGAGCAATATTCAGTTGATAAAAAAAGTGATCGTCTATAGCAAGGTGTTTTTTATGCTGTCTTTTATCGGTTTAGTTGCCACGCTGATGATCAGCTACCCCTATGCCGAGCACTTTAGTATTAAGCTGCAAGTTATGGCGCATATTTTAACTATTGTATTTGCCGGTATTTTCAAGGTGACGGTTGTTGCGTTAATGGCGGCAAAAAAAGAAATGCGGATTTACTACAGTTTTAATAATGCGGAGGTGCTTTGATGTTACAACCTGAAGTTTCGGCAAAAGAGCAAAGCATAGTGCCGTTTTTTCGTCTGGCATTTCGACCATTTTTTCTGTTGCCAAGCTTGTGCTCTATCGTTTTGATCATTGGCTGGCTTGCGGTACTTTATGGCAAGGTTAACTGGCAGGCTGTAGTGGCTCCTCATTTCTGGCATGGTCATGAAATGATCTTTGGCTTTGCCGCAGCTGTTGTCGTTGGCTTTTTATTGACGGCAGCACAAACCTGGACAGGAGTAAGGAGCATGCGGAGCTGGCCATTAGCGCTTTGCGTATTGCTTTGGCTAGTCGCTCGAATTGGCTTAGTGATGAATGTTGGATTTGCCATTGCCAGCCAGGCGCTTTGGTGGGTGATATCGATAGGTTATCTGGCATTTATGGTAATTAAAGCTGGTAATTATCGTAACTTAATTTTTATTCCCTTGCTAACACTATTGATGTTAATGGATTTAGTCAGCTTGCAAGCTGCAACTAGCGGTAATATCGCATTTGCCAGTCATTTAACTTATGGTGCTGTGCTTATGATCTCTATGGTGGTGACTATTGTCGGCGGCCGGGTGGTGCCATTTTTTACTTATCGCGCCTTGGGACTTGATGCAATTAAAGTGAGTCTTGTGATCGAGCGACTAGTGGCTATTGCCATGTTGTTGTCCATGATAATTTTTATCGTTAGTGATTATGTACAATTTCCCTATTTGATTGCTATCGTGTTTAGCCTGACTGGAGTCCTGCAAATTATCAGGATGGTAAACTGGTGTACATTAAAAACAGTTAAGACTCCGCTGTTGTGGTCGCTACATCTGGCCTATTTGAATATGGGGCTGGGCTTTATGGCGATAGCCTTAAGTGAAGTTTCTTCGGTGATCAGTTTTTCTACTGCAGTTCATATTATCACTATCGGCACCATAGGGACTATGATCATTGCCATGATGTCACGGGTGTCACTCGGTCACACCGGTAGGCCATTACAGGTTAATAGCTGGGTTAGCATGTCGTTTTTATTATTGCTAGCGGCAACCTGGTGTCGAGTACTTTTACCCGCATTGGGCTGGTTAAACCTGGGTTATTTGCTAGCCGGAGTTTGCTGGTGTCTGGGCTTTGCTATTTATCTGTTTCGTTATTTACCGATTTTAGTGACGGCAAGGCCTGATGGTCATAGCGGCTGATAACTGTGGTTAATATCACTGGAAAACAAAAGGGTTATTGGATATTCGTTTGTCGATTAGCCTGTGACTTGTGCTGATACATCCGCTGATCTGCCAGTTCAACCAGTTGTTCAATCGGATCTTCAAAAGTTGTCGCATAACCACAGCTAAAGGATAAATTGACACTAGTCTCTTGATAGTGAAGTTGCTGGTGTTTTATCTCTTGCATAAGTTTCTCGGCAAATGGTTGGCAGTAACTGGCGTCGACTTTTTCCAGTAAAATCACAAATTCATCCCCACCAATGCGGGCGATAATATCGCTGGTTCTGACGCTTTGTCTTAGGAAGTTGGCGATTACCTGAATGAGTTGATCACCGGCTTCGTGGCCTAAGCTGTCATTGGTTTTTTTCAGGCCATTAATATCAATAACCATCACGGCAAAGTGTTTGTTGTGAACAATAAAAGTTTGCTGAAATTGTTTTAACGTTTGTTCAAAGTAATGTCGGCTATAAAGTCCGGTAAGGGCATCGGTATTGGCCAGTTTCGATAATTCACTTTGCAGTTGTAACTCTTGCAATCTCGATTGTAGTGAGGTAACAAATATTTCAACCGAGTGAGCCTGGAAGCTATCTGGGTCTATACTTGGCGTGACAATATAACCGAGGCAGTTATTTTCTCGATGAATCGCGATGAGGTGATAGCTGATGTCGAGTTGATTGATTTGGTTAATTTCATCGAGATCTAAGTGAACCTTCTCTAAGTGTTGTTGCTCGATATACTGTAAAAATTGCGAATTAGCGCGCTCAAGTGAAGTAAAACCCGCCTGAAAGTTACTGCGATATATTACCAGGCCGATAGGTTCATTTAAAATACCAAATGCCAGCCCTAATGTTAAACAACCTATGACTTCAATATCTTCTTGTCTTCTGATATGCAGGTCAAAATTGATCAGGTTTTGTAAAATTTTATTATGGCTGTCTCCCAGTTTAACACTGCTTTGCAGAGCTTGGGTCAAGGAAGTGAGCTTGACATTATTATCGTTTAAATGATTAAACTGCTGCTGTATGGTTTGTGACATTGATTGTAGTAACTGCTTAACTTCATGAAATTCTTTATAGTGCGCTCTGGTATCTATAGTGAGTGCGCCGTTGTTGTGCCAATCTGTTTGCGCTATTTTTTGAGTGAGCAGCTTAAGGTCGTCAATCGGTTGAATAAGACGCTTAATAATAAAATGGGCTGATATTAAAATACTTGCCAATAACACTAGCGTATATATCAAGCTACTTTGTTCTTTAGTGAGTAATGCCCAAAATGTTAATTGTGGTGAGAGATCGCGTATTACCTTGATGGTAAAAGGTGCATTATTACTGATAGCAAAATTTGCCTGATAGCTAATATGGTTGTCGGTTAAGCTGACATGCCTGTTTTGGTAAATTAATTGCTGATGTTGGTACAGGGATATTTGCCCTTGTTGTTTGCTACCTATGCTAATGAGTAAGCGTTCGACAAATTGTTGTAATGGGAAAGTAGTAAATAATACTCCGCTAACTTCAAATGGGGTGATCAGTGATTCTTTAGGATGCAAAATAGGCCGAGCTGCGGCAAACAGCTTGGTTTCTGGATGGCTGTTATCAGGAACGATAAGGATCCTGACGTAGGGTTCATTAATACTATTTTTATCGTTGAATATGGCATTAATTGCTTCGTTAAATGGTGATAAATCAAGCGCTAATGCCTGGTTGGGCTTGGCTTCTATCTGAAATAACTTATCGTCCAATATCATGATGTTGCTAAAGCTCGGATTGTTATCAAGAAAGTCCTGTAGCTGTTTGCTGACCTTGACACTCATGATATCAACGGTTGATGAAGTGATAGTGCTGCCATCGCTGGCGATTTTATCTAAGGCGGAAAAACTGGCTTCTAACGTGTGCCTTAGTTTGGCCAGTTTGTCATTAACATCAAGCATCAGCTGTTGACGGCCAAATTCAATCACCTGGCGTTTAGTGGTATGCAATTGATTAAATGACAGCCACAGCAGTGGGATCAGCGCAAATATCCAGAGTAATATGGTTAATACAGTACGAAAGCTTTTCATGTCATTGATTTTTTTGCTGATTGGTCGTGGCAATTTTTTGCATTAGCTGGGCGGATTGCTCTGCATCCATTACCTCAGCCTGATGGCGTAAAAACCCTTTACGCATTGCAGACCAGGCATAGCTCATTGAGCTGTCTGATGGCATCAGTTGTGCTTGCTCTAAGCTTGTGATCATTTGTTGAACTAAAGGTGATTGGGAATTTTTTATCCGAGCAAATACTGCCTGGTGTACCGGAAAAACTTTCATTGACAGCCAGATTTGTTCTTGTGCAACCTGCTGCTGTATAAAGTGTGCGAGTTTTTTCAAAATGGCTTTTTTCGGTCCGGTTAAGCTGTTATTGGGAAATGCCAGTACATGAGTGCTGAAATAGGAAATTAATGGTGTTTGTGGTGAAATCGCAGGTAACTGAGCAATGCCCAAATTTTTGCCTAAAGTTGCCTGATACTCTTTAAATGCCCAGTCACCATTGATGGTGTATGCAAGTTCTCCGGCTAGAAACCGTTGCTTGGCACATTGATAGTCACAGTTTTTTTCAACCAGATTATCATCTGCGAGTTGTTTATAGTAGTTCAATGCCTTTACCATGGCCGGATTGTCCAGTGACAGTTGCCCTAAATCTGTGATCACTTCACTGCCAAAGGCATTAAAAAATGGCGAAAGCCAGTACACTTCCTGATAGTTCCAAGCAATAAATTTTGCTTGTGATTGCGCAGAATGCTTGCTGCTAAACTGTTGTTTTTGCGTTTGTATTTCTGCCCAACTGCTAGCAGGTTTATCAACTAAGGTTTTATTGTAATACAGTACTAAGTGGTTACCCTGAATAACGGGAATACCGTAGGTTTGGCCGTCGCTTTTTACGCTTTGCCAGATATCGCGGCTGATCGACGTTGATTGGTAGCTGTTGGGGATCACGCTGTAGCGCATTAATTGGTGTAAACCTATATGATCTGCCGGGATCATCACGACATCCGGGGCATTGCCTTGTTCAATATAAGTTAACAGGTTGACTCTTAACTCCCCTTGATTTGCCCATAATCGTTCTATTTCAATATTTTCCTGTTTACTGAAGATGTCGATGATCTGTTCAAAGCGTTTGCCTTCATAGGTAAAAACAAATTTGATAGCTGGTGAACAAAAGGCAGGAGTGGTAAAAAGTAATAAAGAAAATAACAATCGGATCATACAATTAATGGCGACAGCTAAGGCTTTCTTTTAGTGTAGCAGCGCGCTAGTGCCATAGCAATAACAATGGAATTAACGCCGGGCTGTTTGACATGGAGTATACTTAGCGTTAGTTGCCTTGCAGGTTACAAGCAGGCTTATTAATTGGTTTACAATTATTTAACAGTAGCGGTTGATCTCTGTGAAAACTTCGGTCACATTGACGGTGTTATTTATCATGCATCTTAATAGAGCAGGACGCTTTTAACTTTTCATTATAAAAGGATAGCTATGAATTTTAATTTATTAACAGGTAGTGCATTGCTCGTTTGTTCAATGTTCGCCTCAGCAACCCAAATCAATCAACAAAAGACACCCGCAGATCCTGGGGTGATCAATCAGCAGGCCATTCTTTATTGGCTGGTGCAAAGAGGAGAACTGGCCGCTAATGCCAGTGACGCACAGCAGCGTCAGGCAATTAAAGATTATCTTGGCAAAAAATCCTTTAAGCCAAGAAACTTACCTGGAATCTATGGTAAGCAGCAAACAGAGATGCGGTCGATGGCTTATCATAAAGCCAAACGGCTAAACCAGCAGGCAGCAAACAAAGCCAGTGGCTATAAATCGGTGAGCCAGCAAGCAGACACTACAGTAAAAGTGCTGGCAGTAATGATAGACTTTCCTGATCATCAGGCCAATAGCAGTAATTATCCTGTTTCTCACTACAATGAGCTGTTATATACCAATGACGGCGCAGCCGATAATATCAACTCGGTTTATAAATATTACCAGGCAGAGTCCGGCGGCACGTTAAATTTTACCGGTACGGTTAATGGCTGGGTTAGGTCAGACAATAACGCTGCTGATTATGGCGCGAACGATGCGGATAATAACGATGATGATATGAATGTCCCGGCGTTAATATTGGAAGCCGTCACCAAAGCGGTAGCTGAGTATAATATTGACCTTAACGAGTACGATACGGATAACAATGGCATTATCGACCATGTGATGATATTTCACTCCAGTATCGGTGAAGAGGCCGGTGGCGGTACGCTAGGGGAAGATGCTATCTGGTCACACAGTTTTGTCGTTACTGATGAAAATAACTTGCCGGCTGATGTCCCTGGCACGGATAAAAAGCTTTATCGTTATACCATTAACCCGATAGATGCCCGTATCGGTGTGGTTTCTCATGAGTTTGGCCACGATTTAGGCTTGCCGGATGAGTATGATATAGACAGTGGCGTAATTGGTTCGCCGGTTGCCGACTGGTCGATTATGGCGTCCGGTAGCTGGGTCGATGGCGGTTCTCATCCATCCGGCTTTAGTCCATATGCAAAAGATTATTTCCAAACCCGTTACGGTGGTAACTGGATCAATCAGCAAGAATTGACATTTGAAGATTTAACGAGCCAGTCCATTGATTTGGTTAGTGCGACTAACCATAGTGCGGGACAAGTTAACCAGGTCAAAATAAATTTACCGGCGACAGGAGCCGAGTTTAGTCCTTATGCCGGTCAATATCAGTATTATTCAACTGAGGGTCACGATCTTAACAGCAGCTTAAGTTTTGATGTTTCCCTGCCTGACGGTAGCTCAACGCTCACCATGAAGGCCCATTGGAATATTGAAACCGATTGGGATTATGCACAAGTGAGTGTCAATGGCACTGCGATCGCAGGCAATCACACCACAGAAAATAATCCATTGGATGAACTACCCAATGTTCATCATTATATTTCCGCGTCTTCCAAGGCGATAACCGGTGCAGAAGGGGAATTTGGCTGGGTGGATTTAACCTTTGATCTCTCAGCTTATCAAAACCAAACCGTCACTATCAAAGTTGAATACATTACCGATACTTATCTCAGTGAATATGGTTTAGTCATCGACGAACTTAAGGTGCTAAACAACGAGAACCCGGTATTTTCTGCAGATGCAGAAACTGCTGGCGCTGTGGATTTGGCCGGCGGTTTTCTTCGTACTCAAACCTGGCATCAGCTCGGGGAACCCCATCATTATTTTATCCAGCTACGAGAGCATAACCTTACCGATAAATACTTGGTCAATGAAAACTATGATCACGGCGTGTTAGTCTGGTATCACAGTCAGGGGCTTGAAGATAACCGGGTTAACGCTCATCCAGGGGAAGTATTGATCGGTGTCGTCGATGCTGATCAAAACCCGATCAAACAGGGGAGTAGTTACCGTAATACTAACTTTCAAATCAGTGATGCTGCTTTTAGCCTCTATGATCAGTCGGTATGGGTAAATGGTGATGATCAGCTAGCGGCAGTTGCTGTCTTTGATGATAAGCTGGATTATTCCGCGTCTTATCAGCCAGCTTCTGGTATTAATTTACCGACATTAGGCCTGATGATGGAAATTACCAGTCAGCAAGCCGACAGCTCATCGGCAACATTAAGCTTAACTAAATCGTCACCAGAACAAATAGCTGGCGAGCAAAATGGCTTAACGGTTTCATTTTTCGTTAATGACGAAGATGCGTTAGTTGATACCAGCTATCACTGGGATATGGGAGATAATACCAGTTTAACCGGTGCCAGTATTACGCATACATATGCACAAGCTGGCGCATATGATGTCAATGTTAGTTACCAAACCACTAGCGGTGAAAATACTTTAGCTAAATCCGTTGTGGTCGGCGAGGCGATAGAAGGGGATCTCTCCTTTGAGATTAATGACAAAGACGTGACTTTTTCCCCTGAGCTGAGCGGCGGATTTGGGGATTATAGCTATCGTTGGGATTTTGGTGATAGTAGTGAGTTTTCAAGTGAAGCTGCGCCGAGTCATAGTTATCAGAGTTATGGCAGCTATCAGGTGACTTTAACGGTAACAGACGATACTTTGCAGTCTTATGTCTTTACCAAAGAAATTGTTCTTGAGAATTTATTAACTGCCTCATTTACTTCCAGCGCTAATAATTTAGCGGTTAGCTTTACTTCAAGCATTGCTGGCGGCGATGAAAATTATGGTTGTTCATGGGACTTTGGTGACGGCGCTACCAGTACTATGGCAAACCCTAGTCATACATATGCGGCGGCAGGAAGCTATCAGGTGGTATTAACCGTTACCGATAGCTCAGGGCAACAAGTTGAAACTAGCGCAACTGTTACGGTAACAGCCGCTGCCGTTGTTACGCCGCCAAGCACCAGTAGTAAAAGCTCAGGTGGCGGCTCCTTTGCCTGGTTATTAACGGTGCTAGGATTGAGTTTCAGGTATCGAACTTGTTATACCGCTTAAATTCATTGTATATAACAGACGCCAAATCACTTTTGATTTGGCGTTTTTATGTACAGGATGTACGGTATGTCACGGAGACAGGGATGTATAGGAGTGACGATGTACACGACTGCACAGATGCAGGAGGTAGAGCGAAGCAGGATGCCAGAGCCGAGGATGTACGGTATGAGCCGGTGTTATCGATGGCAAGAAGCAACAATTAAAATCTACATTTAATAATGCTGAAGATTTTAGATAAATCGTTTTGAAGAATAAGCAGGGAGAAAGTGGTACGTCCGAGTGAATTTGAATCACCGACCTCTACCATGTCAAGGTAGCGCTCTAACCAACTGAGCTACGGACGTACAATAAGGAAGTTGAGTAACTCAACGAGGCGATATGTTAGCGATCTGAAATTTTACTTGCAAGTAATTTTTACCATTAAATTTCAATTTTTTACTGTTTGCTCACTAATGCGGCAAAAGTCCGCTAAAATTCCAGCACTGGTGATTATTGCAAAGCAAAAGCAAAACGTTTCTGGATGATTTTTAATCGCCATGCCAGCAGTACTGCCGCTGTGGTTAACCCAGAAATAAATCCTATCCAAAAGCCGTAAGGGCCAATGGCTGGCATCAGCCAATCGGTTAAACCAAGGATTAAGCCAATTGACAAGCCAACCAGCCAGTAGGAACAAAAAGTGATATATAAAATTGCTTTGGTATCTTTATAGCCGCGCAGCGCGCCAGCAGAAATCACCTGAATGGCATCGGAAAACTGAAACAGGGATGCGAGAAACATTAAACTGGCAGCGAGTTCAATTACCGCAATGTCATGGGTATAGATGGCTGCGATTTCGGTTCTAAATAAGATACTGAGCGCTGCGGTAAACACAGCGATAAACAGGCCTAAGATCACTGAATAATGACAGATGTCTTTGGCTTTTTGATGATCTTTATCGCCGACTGCAAAACCGACCTGAATAGTGACTGCCATCGCCATACTTAAGGGTACCATAAAGACCAGACCAGAAAAGTTTATCGCGATTTGATGACTGGCAACCACTTCAGCGCCAAAGGGCGCAAGCAAGATAGCAACCACACAAAACAGGCTGACTTCAAATAATAATGACATTGCAATGGGTACACCTACATGGCTAGCGCATTTTAATCCCAGACTCTAACAGGGTTGAGCGATAATCATCA
>CAZUHQ010000041.1:0-28761 GCA_964620605.1 uncultured Thalassotalea sp. | reverse complement strand
GTTCGACAGCTCCGCGCAGCGGCTTAGTTCAACAATTTAATAGTGCGCAATTTGCTCGTTTTTCTACCGTAGCATTGCTCATTTTTCTGATTCTTCTATTTGTAACAAACTTGATAACCTTTTGCTAGTTAAAGAAATTATTGAAGTGTAATAAAGTGGTCTAAGGAAAGAAACGCGCAAATTGCTTATTTTTCTGAATATAGGGGAAATGTATTAAAACTGGATATAAAAACAGCATTGATAGCAGAAGTCTTAAAGTTCGCTTTCGCTCATTTTTGCTTGTCAGATGAAGTCTAAGCGCATTTATCAAACGCTAAATCAGAATATCAGCCGTCACATCGTTACCAATATATTTCAGGGGGCCACTATAATTGTGTCATTATAGCGGCGTCATTATAGCTGTATACAGGGATTGCTATTATTTACTTTGGTAGTTAACCATCCATACTGCGGCTTCAACTCGGGATTTAAGGTTTAGTTTTTTCAGTAAGTGCTTAACGTGGACTTTGACCGTGCCATCGGAAATATCCAGGTCTCTGGCAATTAATTTATTGCTTAAACCTTTGGCGATCAGTTTTAAGATTTCATATTCTCTGCTGGTGAGGGATGAGAGTACATTTGCGCCTTTTTTCTCCGGCTTTCTTAATGCCGTTGCCAATACTTCGGTGAGCTTCTCACTCATTACCATTTTACCTAGTGTCGCTTCTTTAATTTTTTCGATTAAGTCGTCTGGATCCATGTCTTTTAACAGGTAGCCATCAGCGCCGCTGCGAATTGCCTCTAAAACATCTTCATCATTATCTGATACTGTCAGCATTAATATACGTGATGAAACTCCTTGTAAACGCAGGGCGCGTAGGGTTTCCAGGCCGTCCATGCCTTGCATATTTAAATCCAGAGTGATCAAATCAGGGTCGCAATCATTCACTATGGTTAAGGCTTCGGCACCTGAACTTGCTTCACCGACAATAGTGAGTTCGTCTTCCAGCTCTATTAATTGACGTAGGCCTTTTCGAAGTAATGGGTGATCATCAACCATCATGATTGTCACTGGTTGTTCAGCTGTCATTTTGTGCTCCCTTGTCGCAACCTATTACGATCATAGTAAAGATCAACTTGTATCATATATTTGATGTATATCAATTTTATCTGTTTATCGCCGTTTAGGCATCCCTATATTAGTTGGTAGTAAAAATTATCACTTAAGTGGTAGTGCAAAATTTTACTGAATTTACTAGCAGCTCTTTAGTTTCAAGAGCTGCGATGATTTTTATATTCGATAGTTATCTGATGATAAACCAGCAGTTCTGCCTGCTAACTGATTAATATCTACCCCTTTATATCAATTGTTGTCTATTGGTTGTTCTTACATAGTAGCCAGGTAAATTAATAATTATGGAGATCACCTACCATGGCTGACCTACAAAAATGGGATCCAGAAGACGAAGACTTCTGGGAGTCTCAAGGTAAGAAAATTGCAAACCGAAATCTTTGGATTTCTATTCCTAGTTTGTTGTGCGGTTTTGCTGTATGGCTGTATTGGGGGATTATTACGGTTCAAATGTTGAACGTAGGCTTTCCTTTTAGCGCTGATGCTTTATTCACCTTAACGGCGATAGCAGGTTTGTCGGGCGCAACATTACGTATACCTTCAAGCTTCTTTATTCGGTTTTGTGGCGGACGAAATACCATTTTCTTTACAACGGCATTATTGATGATCCCGGCAATTGGTACGGGGTTTGCGCTCCAAGATACCAATACTCCATTATGGGTGTTCCAGTTGTTAGCCTTGTTGTCTGGCTTTGGCGGCGGTAACTTTGCTTCGTCAATGTCTAATATCAGTTTTTTCTTTCCGAAAAAACAACAGGGGTTGGCATTGGGCTTAAATGCTGGTTTAGGGAATTTTGGTGTCACAACCATGCAAATTCTGGTGCCGTTATTTATGACCTTTGCTATTTTCGGTGGCGAGTCTATGACTCTGCTCAGTTTCAGTGGTTCGTTGATAGGTAAAATTCCGGCCGGTTCAGAGACCTGGATCCATAATGCCGGATTTCTTTGGTTGCTATTGTTGGTTCCTTTATTTTTGGCTACTTGGTTTGGTATGAATAATATTCGGACATCTGAAGTCTCTCCTGATATTGGTAATCCTTTAGTTGCGATGGCTAAAATGGCGATAATGTTAGGAATGGGGTTAGTTATTGCGGCATTTGGCTTGTGGTGGATGCTACCTGAATCGGTCAATGGCTCAGGCTTTGATGTACCAAAAGAGCTGGCAGTTGCGATTATTATTGCCGGCACTGTTTTTTCTCTTCGGATGTTACCTGGTGGTATCGGCAGTAGTTTGGATCGTCAATATAAAATTTTCAATAATAAGCATACTTGGATCATGAGTGTTATCTATACCATGACCTTTGGTTCCTTTATTGGGTTTTCAGCGGCTTTCCCATTAGCGATTAAGGTGATTTTTGGTTATCAGCATGTGATGGTCGATGGTGTAATGTCTCATGACACCGTAAATCCAAACGGTCCAAGTGCGTTAATGTATGCCTGGATGGCGCCGTTTATTGGCGCGTTAATTCGCCCTGTTGGTGGCTGGATTGCGGATAAAGTAGGCGGTGCGTTAGTGACGCAATTTTGCTCTATTGTGATGTTTTTAGCGGCACTTGGCGCGGCGTATTATATGCAAGCTGCTTATCATTCGGCGACGCCTGAGGAATTCTTTGTGCCATTTTTCATTATATTCCTGATTTTATTCGCGGCAACAGGTATCGGTAACGGTTCAACATTTAGAACTATTGCTATGGTGTTTCCGAAAGAGCAGGCTGGCCCGGTGTTAGGTTGGACATCAGCCATCGCCGCTTATGGTGCGTTTTATATTCCTAAAGTGTTTGGTGAGCAAATTAAAGCAACTACGCCAGCACATGCATTAATTGGTTTTGCAGCCTTCTACCTAGTGTGTGTGTTTGTGAACTATTGGGTTTACTTACGTAAAAACGGTGAGTTTTATAATCCATAAATAGCAGCTTAACAACATGACTTAGTGACAAAAAGCCAGAATTTCATCTCGATGTTCTGGCTTTTTATTTGGGTCCGTAGATAGTTGCTAGTTGAGTTATGCTCAATACACACCTCGCTATTATGAAACTTTCGCTTTAGCGTGCAAATAGCTGGGTCTAAATATCAGTTCAACAATGGCACCACCTTGAGATGTATTGCGAATAGAAACATAACCTTTTAAATGCTGACTACGCTCTTGCATTATCGCTAAACCATAGTGATTTAGCTTCGCTGGATCGTCGGGAATACCTATGCCGTTATCTTTAATTTGTAGATGAAGGTTTTTTTCACTGTCGGCAAATGCCGCGATGTTAACTTCAGAGCCTTTTGAATGATGCAGGGCATTTTGTGTCGCTTCCCGCGCTATTTGCATCAGGTGAATTTCTTCATTCGGTGACAATGGAATGCCGTCAATTTGATAATCCAAAGTGAATACCATTTGACCGTTGGCTCTTTCGTTTAACGAATTTACCGTGTCGATAAAGGTTTGTTGTAAGCCGGTAACATCAATTTTCAACCTGAAGGTGGTTAATAACTCACGTAGCTGTTTATAGGCGGAATCTAAGCCGGTTTTTAATTCGCTGATCACTTCTTCAATTTGTTCTTCGGAACTGTTCTTTTGGCGTAGCTTTTGTAAGCGGGTGACCTGAAATTTCAGGTAAGATAATGCCTGCGCTAAAGAGTCATGTAACTCTCTGGCAATCACATTGCGTTCATTTAGTAGAGTGATCCGGCGATTCTGCTCGTTTTGCTGGCGAATATGCAAACCGTTAGCGATTAATGTGGTAATCGAAGTAAACAGTTGATGTTGCCAGGCTTCTAATGGTGTATTGGCATCTAAATTACAGACTAGTACCCCATAGTTCATGTCGTCTTTTCTGATCGGATAGCGCATCACTAATTTATTATTATGACTGGTGCATTCATTATCGGTGGCAAATAAACAATCACTGCAGTTGTCTGTGGTGCATTTATCTTCCTGCTTTTTATCCAGCGTAATTATATGTTCATAAGGTGCGTTACTGTTATTTGCGGTCAGACACAAGTCTAAGTTGGATTTTTGCGTAATGCTTGATAGTTTTTCGATGATCGGCGTTAAATCTAAGGAATCTCCTGGCTTATTAATTAACTGTGAAGTTTGATACAAGAGTTCTAAGGTATCGTTACTTTGGCGTAATTCACCGGTTTTTTGCTTGACTCTATTTTCCAACTGACCGTATGACAGAGACAGCGCCTGCGACATTTTATTCATGGTTTCGGCCAGCAAACCTAACTCATCACTTTGCTGAATATCGGTTTGCGAGGTGTAATCACCCGCCATGATTTTTTGCGCTGAAGCAGTCAATTCCGATAACGGCTTTTCGATGCGGCGACTTATTTGCAGCATGGTAAACGTCGCTAATAAGATGGTAACCATCAGCGAAATACCTAAAATCATCCGGATCAGCAAAATACGGTTTTCAGCCCGTTGTTGGTAAAGGCCGACTAGGTTGTCGAGTCTTAGTACAAAGTTTTCAATGGTATCGTTAGTGACAAACAGAACTGTTTGATTTAATTGCTCAGGGTTTTGAGCCAATGTTGTGAGTCGGGGTTTAAGTACCTGATGCCAGGTTTGGCGAATTTCTTTTAATGCTTTGTTTAACGGCATATCGTCAGACATCACAGCATTACCGTCCATTATTGGCGCATTGACTTTTGTACTAAAGAGATTGATCGCCTGAATAATTTTTTGCTGTTGCGCTGGTAACGACTGCGGGTTAATTTGAGGTAATAGCTCAATATTAACCAGTATTTTATAGCTTTGCTTACGCAGTGATCCGGCATCATTAATAATCAGCGCGTCATGATCCGCCATTTCACTAATGAATACGGAACTAAACATACTTAAGATAGCAATGGTACTGATTAAAAACATCATAGAACCGATACGGAATATGATGGAATTAAACAGTCGATCAAAAATCTGGTTTTTCATTACTTACCTACTTAACTTACCTACTTAACTTACCTGCTTAGGTGATACCTACAAAAACTAAATGGCTGCGAATAAAAAGGTTTTTTTATTGTTGATTATCTGCAAGCCCTTATTTTACCTAAAAAGCTATAAAAAACCGTATACCCACAAGGTGGTAGGTAGGTAATAGTATGACTTTTCCGTGATTTTCAAACTTGATCGAGATCAATCTTTACTTCTACAGCTGCTCTAAGATGACATCAAACTAGACATGCTTGGAGAATAACATGAGTCGTTTTTTGGATAGATTACGCTTTTTTAAGCCCAAATCTGAAAGCTTCTCAGGTGACCATGGGGTTACTACAGAAGAAGATCGCACTTGGGAAGATGGCTATCGCCGTCGCTGGCAACATGACAAAATTGTTCGTTCTACCCACGGGGTGAACTGCACAGGTTCTTGTAGCTGGAAAATTTACGTTAAAGACGGATTAGTTACCTGGGAAACCCAGCAAACGGATTATCCTCGTACCCGTCCTGATTTACCTAATCATGAACCACGTGGTTGTCCTCGTGGCGCATCATATTCCTGGTATATTTATAGCGCCAATCGCCTTAAATATCCGAAAGTTCGTAAAAAACTGATCAAACTTTGGCGCGAAGCTAAAGCACAATACAGAGATCCGGTTGCTGCATGGCAGTCAATCGTCGAGGACAAGGCAAAAGCGCAATCGTATAAACAGCAACGTGGTTTAGGCGGTTTTGTTCGTGCAGACTGGAGCGAAGTCAATGAAATTATTGCTGCCGCGAATGTCTATACCACTAAAACTTATGGCCCAGATCGGGTGTCAGGTTTCTCACCTATTCCTGCGATGTCTATGGTGTCATACGCAGCTGGTGCCCGTTATCTATCTTTAATTGGTGGTAACTGTTTAAGTTTCTATGATTGGTATTGTGATTTACCACCAGCATCGCCACAAGTTTGGGGTGAGCAGACCGACGTGCCTGAATCTGCTGACTGGTATAATTCAAATTACATTATTGCCTGGGGTTCAAATGTGCCACAAACTCGTACCCCGGATGCTCACTTCTTAACTGAGGTTCGCTATAAAGGCACGAAAGTAGTTTCTATTACTTCGGATTATTCTGAATTATCCAAGTTGACCGACCAATGGTTAGCGCCTAAGCAAGGTACAGATGCTGCGCTGGCAATGGCATTTGGTCACGTAATTTTGAAGGAATACCACACCACAGGTAAGAGTGACTACTTCAATGAGTATGTTCGCAGTACCACTGACTTCCCTATGTTGGTGATGTTGGATGAAAAAGACGGCCAGTTAATTCAAGGACGTTTTTTACGTGCTTCGGATCTGGCTGAAAATCTTGGTCAGGACAATAACCCTGAATGGAAAACCATTGCACTCAACGAAGCAAATGGTCAATTAATGTCACCAAATGGCTCTGTTGGCTATCGTTGGGGGGAAGACGGTCGCAAGCGTGGTAAGTGGAACATTGAACAACGTGATGGTAAAACCGGTGATGAAGTCACTTTAAAAGTGAGTTTAAAACAAGGGCATGATGAAATTCTCGATGTTGCATTCCCATATTTTGCCACCGAAACCAATGCTCATGAGCATAATTACTTCGACCATACTGAGCATAGCGATGTTATTAACCGTAAAGTGCCAGTGAAGAAAATTACCCTGGCTGATGGTAAAGAAATCTATGTTGCGACGGTATTCGATTTAACCTTGGCTAACTACGGTGTCGATAACGGTTATGGCTGTGAAAATTGCGCTAGCGATTACGACCAAGACTTGCCTTACACACCGAAATGGCAGGAAAAAATTACCGGTTGTCGTCCTGAAGATGTTATCAAGGTAGCAAAAGAGTTTGCCGATAACGCTGATAAAACCCGTGGTCGCTCTATGGTGATCGTCGGGGCTGCGCTTAACCACTGGTATCACATGGATATGAACTACCGTGGTCTTATCAATATGTTGATGATGTGTGGTTGTATCGGTCAGTCAGGTGGCGGCTGGGCGCATTATGTTGGTCAGGAAAAATTACGTCCACAAACTGGCTGGCAGCCGCTCGCCTTTGGTCTTGACTGGCAACGTCCGCCACGTCATATGAATGGTACCTCGTTCTTCTACAATCATTCGAGTCAGTGGCGCTATGAAAAACTGGCAATGGATGAGGTGATTTCGCCATTAGCGGATAAAGAAAAGTGGTCAGGTTCAATCATTGATTTTAACTCGCGCGCCGAACGTATGGGCTGGTTACCATCTGCACCGCAATTGGCAATGAACCCGTTAAATCTGTGTAAAGAAGCAGAGGCTGCGGGTATGTCTGCAAAAGATTATACCGTGGATAAACTTAAATCGGGCGATTTGAAATTTGCCTGTGAAGAACCGGATAATCCGCAAAACTTCCCGCGTAACATGTTTATCTGGCGCTCAAACCTGTTAGGTTCTTCCGGTAAAGGTCATGAGTATATGCTGAGACATTTATTAGGCACTAAACATGGCTTAATGGGTAAAGATCTTGGCGAAGCTGGTGATAAGAAACCAGAAGACGTCAAGTTTGAAGACAAAGGCGCAGAAGGTAAAGTCGACTTGTTTGTCACCTTAGACTTTAGAATGTCTACTACTTGTTTATATTCAGATATCGTATTGCCAACCGCAACCTGGTATGAAAAAGACGACATGAATACCTCGGATATGCATCCATTTATTCATCCGTTATCAAAAGCCGTTGATCCGGTTTGGGAAGCGCGCAGCGACTGGGATATCTTTAAAGGTATTGCAAAAAAATTCTCTGAATTAACGACAGCTCCTGACGGTGCTGTACATTTAGGGAAAGAAAAAGACCTGGTTACCGTGCCGATATTACATGATACGCCAGCAGAAATTGCCCAGCCATTTGGTGTTAAAGCCTGGTGGAAAGGCGAATGTGATTTAATTCCGGGTCAAACTGCGCCGAATTTAGTTGAAGTAGAGCGTGATTATCCAAATGTTTATGCACGTTTTACCTCGCTTGGTCCTTTAATGGACAAGTTAGGTAATGGTGGTAAAGGCATTGACTGGAACACTCAGGATGAAGTCGACTTCTTAGGTAAGTTAAATAAAGTGCATCATCAAGGTGCCAATGAAGGGCGTCCTAAGATTGATTCAGCGATTGATGCTTGTGAAGTGATTTTATCGCTAGCACCGGAAACTAACGGTCAGGTAGCGGTTAAAGCCTGGGATGCCTTAGGTAAAATTACCGGTCGCGATCATACTCATTTAGCTAAACCAAAAGAAGAAGAGAAAATTCGTTTTCGCGATATTCAAGCGCAGCCACGTAAGATTATTTCATCACCTACCTGGTCTGGGTTAGAAGATGAACATGTTTCCTATAACGCTGGTTATACCAATGTTCATGAGCTTATCCCATGGCGCACAGTTACTGGTCGTCAACAGTTCTATCAGGATCATGAATGGATGCGCGACTTTGGTGAAACCATGTGTGTTTATAAGCCACCAATTAACCTAAAAACCGTGCAGCCGTTAATGAATGCCAAACCTAATGGTAATAAGGAAATAGCGCTTAACTGGATCACGCCGCATCAAAAATGGGGTATCCACTCAACATACTCGGATAACTTATTAATGCTGACGTTATCTCGTGGTGGCCCTATTGTCTGGTTATCTGAAGTTGACGCTGAAAAAGCGGGCATTATCGATAACGACTGGATTGAAGTGTTTAACGTTAACGGTGCCATTGCTGCCCGTGCCGTAGTGTCACAACGGGTGCCAGAAGGCATGAGTATGATGTATCACGCACAGGAACGTATTGTGAATGTACCAGGTGCGGAAACAACCCAAACACGCGGTGGTATTCATAACTCAGTGACTCGTGCGGTGATGAAGCCGACGCACATGATCGGCGGCTATGCACAGCAATCTTATGGTTTCAATTACTATGGCACCGTAGGTTGTAACCGAGATGAATTCGTTATCGTTCGTAAGATGAACAAAGTGGACTGGTTAGATGATGATGCGCAAAACCAGTCTGAAGCACAGTTTAATGAGTTTAAGAAGTAGGAGAACCGAGATGAAAGTTAGAGCGCAAATAGGCATGGTGCTGAACTTAGACAAATGTATCGGTTGTCATACATGTTCAGTAACTTGTAAAAACGTCTGGACCTCGCGTGAAGGGGTTGAGTATGCCTGGTTTAACAATGTTGAATCCAAGCCAGGTGTCGGTTACCCGAAAGAGTGGGAAAACCAGGAAAAATGGAACGGCGGCTGGGTGCGTAACTCAGCCGGCAAGTTAGAACCTAAGCAAGGTAACAAACGCCGTATTTTAGCAAATATTTTTGCTAATCCGGATTTACCGGAAATTGACGATTACTATGAACCGTTTGATTTTGATTATCAGCATTTGCATAAAGCAGGTGAGTCAAAGCACCAACCGGTAGCTCGTCCTCGTTCATTGATCTCTGGTCAACGGATGGAAAAAATTAACTGGGGGCCTAACTGGGAAGAAATTTTAGGCACTGAGTTTAAACACCGAAAGGCAGATAAAAACTTCGATAACGTGCAGGCAGACATTTACGGTCAGTTTGAAAAAACTTTCATGATGTATTTGCCTCGTTTATGTGAACATTGTTTGAATCCAGCGTGTGTTGCCAGTTGCCCAAGTGGTGCTATCTATAAGCGTGAAGAAGACGGTATCGTTCTGATTGATCAGGACAAATGCCGTGGCTGGCGGATGTGTGTTTCAGGTTGTCCGTATAAGAAAATTTACTACAACTGGAAAACCGGTAAATCAGAAAAATGTATTTTCTGTTATCCGCGCATTGAAGCTGGTCAACCGACCGTTTGTTCAGAAACCTGTGTCGGCCGTATTCGTTACCTGGGCGTTATGCTTTACGATGCTGACCGCATTGAACAAGCGGCATCTGTGCCAAACGAAAAAGATTTATATCAAGCGCAATGTGATATTTTCTTAGACCCGAATGACGAAGCAGTGCAAGAAGCTGCCCGTAAAGAAGGCATTCCACAAGCCTGGTTGGACGCGGCAATTGAGTCGCCGGTTTATAAAATGGCGATGGATTGGAAAATTGCGCTGCCACTTCACCCTGAATACCGTACCTTACCTATGGTGTGGTACGTACCGCCATTAAGCCCAGTACAAACGGCGATTGAAGCGGGGCATGTCGGACAAAACGGCGTGATCCCTGACTTGAAATCGCTACGTATTCCAATGAAGTATTTGGCTAATTTGTTAACTGCCGGCGATGAAGAACCTGTGGTGAATGCGTTAGAGCGGATGCTGGCAATGCGTGCATTTAAGCGTTCTCAGCAGGTAGAAAAAGTTGAAGACTTAGCGGTATTGGAGCAAGTGGGATTAGATAAATATCAGGTTGAAGATATGTATCAAACCATGGCGATTGCCAATTATGAAGATCGCTTTGTTATTCCAACCACTCATAAAGTACATACTGAAAATGCCTTTAATGAAAAGTCAGGTTGTGGCTTTAGCTTTGGTAATGGCTGCGCTACAGGTTCTACTGGTACCAATTTATTTGGTGGTAAGAGCCAGACGGTACGTGAAGTCATTCCGGTTAGCATGTTAGAGCCAAACGAGTAGGAGGAACTATGGATATTTTAGCTTTAATTTCTCGTTTGATTGACTACCCAACAGCAGAGTTGGTCAGTGCCAAATCGGATGTTGTCAGTTTTATTGAGAATGATCAACACTTATCATCAGCAGATAAAGCCGGTTTACTCGGGTTTGTTGAACAACGTTTTGCCATGGATTTATTGGACTGGCAATCAGATTATGATGCGATGTTTGAGCGTGGCCGCACCTTGTCATTATTACTGTTTGAACACATTCACGGCGAAAGCCGTGATCGTGGCCAGGCAATGATTGACTTGATTGAACAATACAAGGCCGCCGGACTGGAAATTGGTATGCGTGAGCTGCCAGATTATATTCCGCTATTCTTAGAATTTGCTTCGACACAGGGCGAAACTAATGCCCGTGGCTGGTTGCAGGATGTTGCACATATTCTGGCGTTGCTGAAAGTGCGCCTGGATAAACGTGACAGCGAATATGGCAACTTGTTTACTGCATTGGTTAATCTTGCTCAAGTCGACATTGACTATGCTGATCTTGCTCAGCAAGTTAAAGGCGAAAAACGCGACGACACGAAAGAGGCTATCGACAAGGTCTGGGAAGAAGAGATGGTTAAGTTTGGTCCTGATGCTAACAGCGATGCCTGTGGCAGTGCGATTAATAAACCATCTCAATCTCAACGTCGCGATCAAGATGTTCCTATTCAATTTATCGATGCCATTGTTGCAGATACCCTTGCAAATAATGGGACGCAAGCAACAACTGTATCTGGAGGTAATTAACTATGTTTTCAAATTCAGCGGATTACTTAAATACGCTTTTATTCGGACTTTATCCCTATATTGCATTAACTATTTTTATCATCGGTTCAATGCTTCGTTATGACAGGGAACAATACACCTGGAAAACAGGTTCCAGTCAGATGCTTGAAGGTAAGGGCATTAAAAAAGGCTCGATGGCGTTTCATATCGGTATTATAGCCGTGCTGGCAGGCCACTTTGTTGGCTTATTAACACCACCACAAGTATGGCATGCCCTTGGTGTGACGGCAGCAACTAAGCAATTAATTGCCATGGGCGCAGGTGGCTTCTTTGGCTTAATTTGCCTATATGGCATTGTGATTTTGCTTAATCGCCGATTAAATAATCCGAGAGTGCGTGCTACTAGTACCACGATGGATATTTTAATTTTAGTGCTGCTATTTGTTCAGTTAGCGCTTGGTTTGATCAGTATCCTATTCTCATTCAGTCATTTAGATGGTAGTGAAATGCTGAAGATGATGAGCTGGGCACAAAACATTGTCACCTTTGATATGACTGAGGCAGCAATGTCACTAAGTAGTGTCGGATTAATCTACAAGCTTCATATCTTATTAGGCATGACCTTGTTTGTGTTGTTTCCATTTAGCCGCTTAGTACATATCTGGAGTGTACCGGTGAAATACTTTGGCCGTAACTATCAGGTAGTTCGTGCTAAATAATCTTAGAAAGGATCAAGCTCAGTGCTTGATCCTTTTATGAAAATGAGCGATTGAGGAAATGTTATGGAAATTATTAATGCAGCGCCCAGTGCAGGGCCGATAACCAGTGAACAGCACTCGTCATCTTGCGGCTGCTCAGATCATCAAGAAATCAATAACCCGGCGGTAAACCACGGTGATTTTACTGAGGCTGAACAGGAGCTACAAGCTGCACAGCGGGCTAAAGAGATACCGGCTGAAGTGCCAGAGATCCTGGTTAATGGTGTAGAAATTACCGAAGTGCAAGTGTTAGGTGAAATGCAGTATCACCCAGCAGATTCTAAGCGTCAAAGCATGGTTAAAGCAGCTGAGTATTTAATTATCGGCGAGCTGATCAAGCAAAAAGCGCAGGAAGTCGGTATTGTGAGTGACCCGATGTCACTGGATACCAGTTCAGAATATCATTTAATTAACCAGTTGATTGATCATGAACGTATCACACCTAACGCCTCAGAGGACGAATGTCTGCGCTTTTATCAGCAAAATAAACAAAAGTTTACCACTTCTCCATTAGTTGAATTGCGTCATATTTTATTAGCGGTTTCGCCTGATGATGTTAATGAACGCCTGAGAATGAAAGACGTTGCAGACGCTATGATCACAACCATTCAGGGTGCGCCTGAAAGTTTTAACGAGTTAGTCACTCAGCATTCTGCCTGTCCGTCAAAAGCTATGGGAGGGAATTTAGGGCAAGTGTCACAAGGGCAAACGGTGCCTGAGTTTGAACGCCAGATATTTAAAGCCGAAGCCGGGCTAATAAATTATCCAATTGAAAGCCGTTATGGTTTTCATATTGTATTAATTGAGCGCAAAATTGAAGGCACAGCTTTGCCATTTGACTATGTGCAAGACAAGGTCTCTGAATACCTTAATGAAAAAGTGAAACGCAAAACTATCGCGCAATATATCCAGCAGTTAATCAAGGCTGCCGATATTAAAGGCTTTAATTTTGATTACGAAGATTCTCCGTTAATTCAGTAGCACAGGGCATTGTTAAATAAAGATGTTGCTATGGTGATAAAAACAAGCATTACCCGCATGGATGCGGGTGTTGAGCTTCTATGGACGAGCTTGCAGCGTTTTGTTTAGCTGACAATAGCTATCGGGAGCATAGCCAAATACAAACAAAGATTAACGGCTCCTAATACTGAATTTGTTTTCTACTAGCGTGGCAAATCTGGCAAGTAGTGCAGGCAATCCTTCCTTAAAATCAAAATCATCGAGAAAATTCTTTATTGCCAGACCGAGCTCAGTATTACCTGTTACGAGTAACTGACGCTTAAAAAATAAGGTGTCAGGGTCTACTTGTTTACTCGCCAGCAACGCTAAACTGTGAGTATCTGCTGAAAATTTAACATCGGCACTAACTACGTTATTTGGTAATTTTTCGTTAACAATCAGTTTGTTTTCATTGGCTTGCACACTGATAAAACACTGAAAATTTGCATCAGTTATTACCAAATGTAGCCAGTTGTCTTCTAAAAATTCCAGCTCTTGCTCAGCTAAGGCAGTTTTAAATATTTGATTCAAAGTAAAGCTCATTAGTGGCTCGCTTAAGTGCGTCGGCATTAATGACATAGGTTTTAGTAAGTGTTTTGGTAATGCAAGGGCTAATTGTTTTAATCGTCCTGAGAGCTCATGCATTTTTACCTGAGCTTTACCATTGACTGGGGCGAGATCATTCATAGGGAATACCTTTTTGAAACTTATTCTTTGAGATGTTGTTTTTATCAGTGAAGAGTATTTTCCCGTGATTATTTTATAACGTTTTGAACTAGATCAACAAAGGTGAAATTGTTGTTTAAATCATAGGTAGTACTCCTTTATGGGCATTGCTATTGTTGGCTATTTGATAACAATAGCTAAAAATATTTTGGAGACCTAGGTGTGGAACTTTTATGCCCTGCCGGTAATTTATCTTCGTTAAAAACCGCGATCGATAATGGCGCCGATGCCGTTTATATCGGTTTGAAAAACGATACCAATGCCCGCCATTTTGCCGGTTTAAATTTTACCGATAAAAAACTCGAACAAGCTGTGCAGTATGTGCGAGATCATGATCGTAAACTGCACATGGCGATTAACACCTTTGCCAATAGTGAGCATTGGCAAACCTGGCAACAGTCGGTGGACTTGGCCGCGAGTTTAGCTGTCGACGCCTTAATCGTTGCTGATATTTCCGTGCTTAATTATGCTGCGCAAAAATATCCGGATCTGGAATTGCATTTATCGGTGCAGGCATCAGCAACTAACGCACAGGCTATTCGTTATTATCAGCAAAATTTTAATGTTAAACGTGTGGTGTTACCTCGGGTGCTATCGATTCATCAGGTCAAACAGTTAGCCAGGGCAACGGATGTTGAACTGGAAGTGTTTGCCTATGGCAGTTTATGCATTATGGCAGAAGGGCGTTGTCATTTATCGTCTTATTTAACAGGGGAGTCACCCAATATGAATGGCGTTTGCTCACCGGCAAAATACGTGCAATGGCAAGAGACTGAGCACGGGTTGGAATCTCGCCTTAACGATATTGTTATCGATCGTTATCAGCCGGATGAACCCGCCGGTTATCCAACGCTTTGTAAAGGGCGGTTTGATGTTGATGGTACTCGATATCATGCCTTGGAAGAGCCAACCAGTTTAAACTCGATGGAGTTATTACCTGAGCTGATAAAAATGGGGATTGCTTCGGTGAAAATTGAAGGCAGGCAGCGTAGCAGCGCCTATGTTAAGGACGTAACTCGTACCTGGCGACAAGCAATTGACCATTGCCAGTCTCAGGAAAGTTTTAGTGTTCAACCTCAGTGGCAACAGTGCCTATCTGAGTTGTCTGAAGGTAATCAAACCACTTTAGGTGCTTATCATAAGCGTTGGCAATAGGGGCTAGTATGCAAATTTCACTCGGTAACATTCTATATTTTTGGCCAAAAGCCCAGGTTGAGGCGTTTTATCAACAGGCAAAAGCAAGCGATGCTGACATCATCTACCTTGGCGAGTCGGTGTGCAGTAAAAGACGGGAGCTAAAGCTTAAGGATTACCTTAGCATTGCGCGCGAACTGGCAGCTGCTAACAAGCAAGTGGTGCTATCAACCATGGTATTGTTGGAAGCGCCATCTGAGCTTAATGAGCTGAAACGTTACTGCGACAACGGCGAGTTCTTAGTCGAAGCGAATGATATGTCAGCAGTGCAGTTACTTTCTGAACTGAAATTACCTTTTGTTGCGGGTAGCGCACTCAATATTTATAACCATCAGACGTTGGCATTGCTGCAACAACAAGGCATGATGCGCTGGTGTATTCCGGTAGAGCTGTCAAAAGATCAGTTAACCTCCATAGTTAACCAATGTCAGCAACTGGGAATTCGCGATAACTTTGAGATTGAAGTGACAAGTTATGGTCACTTGCCACTCGCCTATTCAGCCCGCTGCTTTACCGCTCGTTCGGAAAACCGCGCGAAAGATGACTGTCAATATTGTTGTATTAATTACCCAACTGGCCGCATCACTAAAAGTCAGGAGGGGGATGATTTGTTTGTTCTTAATGGCATTCAAACCATGTCAGGGGAATGTTATAACCTCAGCCATCAGCAGCAGGCAATGACAGCTTTAGTGGATATTATGCGGGTACACCCGGAAGGCGAGCAGGCATTTGAGGTTATAAAGGCGTTAAAAGCGCAGCAAATCATTCCACTGGCTGATAATCACAGTAACGGTTATTGGCATAAAATTGCCGGTATTGAGCAAGTGTAAATGCTGCACGCCTAGCTTTTATCAGGCGCAATTTACAGCAAAAATGCACTGTAATGTTTTGTTACATTTAGACACACTCTGTTTTGTGCTTCTTATCGTTTATTTGTCGCTGTTTTTTCTTACAGCGGCTTTGAAATATCATTGTACATTTGTACTTTTAAAATAAATCTAAAGATTACAATGTGTTATCATTGCATACAATATAAACTACAAATTGTTATTACTCGTCTATTGACTTTTCTCTGTTAAAAGTAGATAAAAAGAATGTAAATTATTAGTTAAAAATAATCAGATATTATTTTGCAAACTGAACTTAAGTTTAACTAAGGAGGGCAATTACCCGAAATAAAAACTTAAAAAATGGACTTTACTTAAAATAACGATAAGAAAATTGATATGACAACAGCTAACACCCCTTTAAAAGCTTTTGTTTTGATAAATGACAATAAAGCGAGCGAAGATCAACGAGATTTTCCGCAAAGATATAAACAATTTATCAATTTACTCACAACTTGTAATATTTCAGTCTCCACGCAAAACATCTTGCCAGCACCTGAGCTGCTCGATGATTTTTCACTGATCTTTATTGACGCGACAGTGATAGCTGATCCTGATGTTATTCCAACAGATATTATGGCCTTGGCGGGCAATCATAAGGTGGCGATATTTAACTGTCAGCGTGATGGTGTTTGCGAAAAAGTCGCCTTGCTTGCCGGGGTTCAGGGAGTCTTTTACCAGGAAGACAGGGTAGACATCATGTTAAAAGGGATTGAAAGTTTATTGGCTGATGAGCGCTGGTTTAAGCGTGAAATTATGAACGAAGCGATTGAAGAACTGTTACAAAATCCTAACTTGTTGCAGCAATCCGAGCAGCTCAATGTTAAGGACAAATTTGTTTTTCCTACGCTCACTAAAAGAGAAAAAACCATTATCCATCTGGTTTCCAGCGGCGCACAAAATAAAGAAATTGCAGAGCAATTACATATTAGCCCAAATACTGTTAAAACCCATATTTACAGTATTTTTCGCAAGACCAGTTCGCGAAATCGGGTTGAGTTAATGTCCTGGACGAAGAAATTTCAACAGCTCAGTTGAATTAATAACGTTATCTTCCTGCTAGAAAAATACCAGTCAGTTAACAACTGACTGGTATTTTGTATAGTTATCACTTTGCTAGCACCTTGATTTATAAACTAAAGCTTAATGAGCTAGAGTAATACTTGAGCTTGTTAGCTGTTTTGTGCACGCCACACCTTTTTCTCTATCCCTTTAACGATAAGTTCAGTAATGGCTTTTTCAATCGTTTGGGTGACACATAAGTGCATTGGCTCATTGGTGGTAAAGCCGCCCTCGGCTTCCGCCAGGCGTTTGAAGCTGACGTAGCGGAAAAAACCCGCGCGGATTTCTTTACTTAATACTTTTTTAGAAGTCGATACTGAAACCAGCACCTGGCCGGTGCGGACATCGACGGCTCTCATATACACCGAAATCAGGTCTTCGCGATAAAGCTCGGAGCTACCGATACCAAAGTATTCGGCACCAAAACCACCGGTTTTGACATTGGAGTCATAGCTAATAATGCCACCTTCGAGCAGCAGTTGAGAGGTAGTTAACGGTGGCAGATCTTTAACATCTGTACCGTCTTTTTCTTCTTTTTGTAAGGAAGCGCGAATAATTTTCCGTTCAGTGAGGATGTTTTGTAAACCTTCACGCTCAACCGGTAAGAACCAGTCGGAGTCACTTAGCGCCTGCATTAAAATGGAAGTAGCCCCTTGAGTGACCGCCGTTGAAAATGAACTGACATTTGCCTGTGGTTTATACTGGCCGGTTTGATCCCTAAAAGCATAAACGGAAACCGGGATCCGCCCCTTAGGTTTTGGTAGGGCTTTTAATTCTTTAAAGCTTTCTGTCGGGGTAATTTCTACAGCTGCTTGCTGATCGGGTGGAATTAAATTGCTGATGGTGCCACAGCCCGACAAGGTGATTAATAAAGAGACAACGATTAACTTCTTCATTTTTTATCCAAATCTTGGTACTTCAATAATAGTGATTTCACCTGTGATGCTATGGGTGATCTGTACGGTAATACTGTCGACATTACTGGTAATAATTTCAATGATATAGTCGCCACTGGTAAAAATCGAATCTTCATTAAATATGCTAGGTTCACATTCGGCGTCAGTGGCAATGTCACAGGTTTCGCCAAACGCCAGATCGGTGATTTCGCGGACCATTTTGTTGATATAGGCGCGTTCGAGCGACTCCTGGAATTTCTCCGCATAGGACTTAGAGCGTAATTTTGCTTTATGTTTGTTTTGCGCCTGAGCCTTGCTTAATAAAAAGCTACCGTTTAGCGGATTGCCGCCAAAACTTGGATTCACCGGGGTGTAAACGAGTTCGGAGGCCTGTGCCCAAGAGCTTATGCTTAAACCGAGTATTAAAGCACTGGTCATTATTTTCATTGTTACCATCCTTCTGCTGCTATGTCGGGGTTATGGTCACTAAATTGCGATTGCGCCATCATTTCAATGAGGATAAATATTGCCTGTTCAACGCGATCGGTTATTGGCTCTTGTCGGCGTCCCATGTAGGTCACATAAATCAGCTGGTTGTTCATAGTGACGGTTAATTTAGTGCCTGAACGCGGGATCACTTGTTCTTTGATATGAACATTAATGCCTTCTGAATTAGGCAGATCTTGCCATAATTGACTGAAGCGGTGAGAAAATTCACGCCCCTGCCGACTGATAGTGTTGTCAAGCAACAGGCCGCCAATTTCCAGCTCATCGCTATGTGTGACCAGACTAGTCAGTAAAGTAAGTATTATGACAATAAACTTCATGATATTAATTATAAGGGGCCGAGGCCCCTTTTATTTCATTACCTCAGTGATGGTTTGCTACAACAGATTATTGCTGAATAATAGTAGCGCTGTTCCAGTCACCAACCTGTGAAATGGCGATACTGCCAGCAGCACTGATCACAGAACCTTCTACCAGGTTACCATTACCGATTTGACTGATGCTAAGTTCAACACCGCCGCCGCCAATTAACATGGCATCGCCATTAGCGCCGGTGATCATGTTTTCACTACCTGTTTGCACAATATCAATAACATGATTGCTGCCTTCAATCAATAAATCCAGTGCATTGAGAACGCCATTTTGGGCAATATCTATGCTATTGAAATTACTGTCTAAAATAGTACTCATGTTAACTACTGCGTCGTTCATGTCACCGGTTTGGCTAACATTGATGTTATTGCCGTTGGTGGCCAATGAATTATCTTCGGCAGAAGCCTGTACCACAGTAACGTTTTCATCACCGTCTTGCAGTACGTCAACTTCGTTTTCTAAACCGTTAAAGTTCACCAGGTGTGATTCGTTTAAATCACCGATTTGAGTGACGGTAAATTCGTTAGCTATCCCTAATGCACCAACGTATGAAACATTGTCTGAACCATTTTGCATCACGGTAAAGTCGTTGCTGTCACCGATAACATCAAAAGTAGAAACGTTATAGTCGCCATTTTGCATCAGAGTCATTTCATTGTCATCGCCAACGAAAATGTTAGAAACAACTTCGTTATAATCACCTTCCTGATCGACTTTAATTTCGTTTTCACTGCCGCTAACTTCTGCTACGGTAATTTTATTGCGATCGCCTTCTTGTTCAAAGTCGATTTCGTTAGCATTGCCTTCAATAGTAGTCACTGTAATAACATTCCAGTAACCGTCCTGGTCTACTTCAATTTCGTTATCATCGCCAATAACATTGTCAAAGTAAGTTTCGTTCCATTCACCAGATTGTGTCGTTGATAAAGTGTTACCTGAACCTGACATGTTACGGTTAAGAGACCAGTGGCCGCCGTCACCTTGCTCCATCATCACTTCGTTATCGTCGCCGTCAATGGTATTAACCGCAGCATTACCAATACCTAAATAGCCATCACCTGATTGTGCAACTTCAACACTGTTTTCACTACCATCAATAGTGGTTTGTGCTTCGTTAGACTCACCTTCCTGAGTGATAACCTGCATATTGCTGTCACCCACGCTCTCGCTGATCGCGATATTGCTGGCGCCAATTTGTACTATCTCAGTGTCGTTGCCGTCACCGTCGACCGAAGCGTCGATACCATTTGCATCACCTTCTTGTGCCAGGCGCACGTCATTACCAAGTATTGCCCCGGCTTGAGAGGTTTGCGAGAGGATCAGAACATTGCCAACGGCATCTGTCATCATGTCTTTACTAATTTGTACGTTAGCGCTGTCTTTGACATCTTCCGTTGCCGCAACGGCACTTTGTTGGCTGCCCAGTGCCATTACAACAGCACATGCGATAATAGATTTATTTAATTTCACAGTATTCTCCAGATCAGGTTGTTAATATTGAGTGATGTTAACAACCATGTCATTTCCAATTTGATGAACAACAAACGTTTGTTCACCTTGCTGATTTATATTGGCTATATTGGCATTGCCATCCTGGATGATTTCGGCGAAGTTATTATTTCCTTGCTGCTGCAAGTTGATAATGTTGCCGTAACCCGTTTGAGACAGGTTAGCCAGGTTGTCGATGCCGTCCTGGTTAATAGCTATGCTATTTCCCATGTTAGCCATTTGGTTTACTGTTGCTTTGTTGTGTATTCCATATTGATTAATGACAAGTTGCTGGCTTTGATCGCCAATTGCCATGGTTGCCGTAGCTGTAAGACTTAACGATAGTGGAGAGTCTTTAAGTTCAGTGCCCGCAATGAGATCATTTGATTGGCTTGCGCCGGAATAAATCGCCGATAAAACGACAAAACACATAGAGAAATAGCTATTCGAGTTAGCTTTTCTTTTATTGTTATTATTTATGCGCTTTATTCTCAAATCATCTACCTTAGAACACTTAGGTTGCAAGGAAACTCTAATCTTTGTGTCACAAAATATATATCACCCTAAAATATCATTCTTTAAAATTTTTTAAAAAACAACTGGTTATAATTCCTTCTGAGTGTAAAAATTTTGTAAACAGTTTGGTGAAGGGTGAAATCTAGTAAAAAAGTATTAGTTTATTTATCGCCAGGTAAACTGATAAAAAAGTATTATTTTTTTAGGAAATTGCTGGGAAATTGCTGGGAAAACTCAGTATAAAGTCGTATTTTTAGCTTCTTGTTATTTATTTGTTAGTAATTTGTAATTTTTTGTGCCTAAAGTAAAAGGGTTGCTTAATTCCATTAGATAGAAATGTCGTAAAACAAGACTGAACAATTTGGAGAATCTATACCGAGCCTCAGGAAGTTATTCCTGAGTATTATTACAACGGAAATGGATTCAAAACATGAAATCTAAATTATCAGCGTTAACCCTGGCGATGCTGCCCACTCTGGCGATGGCATCTACTGAAATAGCAGTAGTCGAGCAAGAAAGCTATAAGAATGACTCGATTATCGTGGTATTTAAAGAAGGCACTTCGGCGTTAGAGAGACGCTCTGCCCGTAACCTTGTCCTGGCTAAAATTTCAGACTTAAATGATGATGAAATTGACGATGCTTACCGTAATTTAAGCCAGGGCAGAATGGCAAACTTCAAACTAAGCAGTATGCCAGCGAAAAATGCCTTGGAAAAACTCAAAGGCCATTCCGCGGTACTTTATGCCGAGCCTGACTATATGGTGCACGCCGATGTCATGCCAAATGACAGCCGTTTCGACGAATTGTGGGGCATGCATAACACAGGACAAACCGGCGGTACAGACGATGCGGATATCGATGCGCCAGAGGCTTGGGAAATTTCAACCGGCAGCAGTAATGTTGTGGTCGGTGTTATTGATACGGGTGTTGACCATTCTCATCCAGATTTAGCGAGCAATGCCTGGGTTAACCCGGGGGAAATTGCTGGTGACGGCATAGATAATGACGGTAATGGTTACATTGATGATGTACACGGTATTAATGCCATCACTGACGCTGGTGATCCTATGGATGATAACGGCCATGGTACCCATGTTTCGGGTACTATCGGCGCAACCGGTAATAACAGTGAAGGTGTCGTCGGTGTTAACCATGAAGTGTCAATTGTTGGCTGTAAGTTCTTAGATGCCTCTGGTTCAGGTTCTACCTCAGATGCGCTTAAGTGTATGGACTACATGGTTGCTTTGAAAAATAATGGCGTTAATTTGCGCGTGTTAAACAACAGCTGGGGCGGTGGCGGTTCAAGCCAGGCGATGATCGATGCCATCAATGCATCAGAAGCTGCTGATATTTTATTTGTTGCCGCAGCCGGTAACGATGCGGTAGATAATGATGCTAATCCACATTATCCATCGAGTTATGAGCACGACAGCGTATTATCAATCGCTAGTACTACACATACTGATGGCATGTCGGGCTTTTCTCAGTGGGGCTTAACTAGCGTAGATATGGGCGCTCCGGGCTCAGCTATTTTATCAACCGTTCCGGGTGGCGGTTATGATTCATACTCAGGCACTTCAATGGCAACGCCACATGTTGCTGGTGCTGCGGCCTTAGTGTTATCGGTTAACCCTGAACTAAACGTGATTGAATTAAAAGAACTACTGATGAACAGTGGTGATGATAACGCAGCACTAGATGGTAAAACGGTATCTGGCAAGCGTTTAAATATTCACACAGCACTGATTGATGCCGATCCAACTCCTGGTTTTGGCTTATCGGTTACGCCAAGTTCAGTATTATTAACCGCAGGCGAGACGGCGAGTTATACTTTTGATGTCAGCTCAATTGCCGAATGGGATGGTGATATTGCGTTAAGCCTGACCGATTCTTTAGGCAGCGCGTCATTATCTGCAAGCACAATAACACCAGGTGAAAGTTTTACCTTAACTGCACCAACTACGGCTGATACTGCCTGGGGTGACTACAGCTTTACCGTAACAGCCACCAGTGGTGAATTAATCAAAGAGAAAACCGTTTCTCTTTATGTTAACCCGCAGGGCCTAAACGACTTTACCTATAACAACTCGACACCGGTTGATATTCCAGATAACGATCCTACAGGTATTACTTCGGTTATTCATATCGGTGATGACTTAACCGTATTTGATACCAGTACTTTCCTGGATATCACGCATACCTATATCGGCGACTTGATTGTTAAATTAACATCACCTGCCGGTACGGTTGCTACCTTGCACAACCAGGCGGGCGGCAGCTCTGACGATATCATGCAAAGCTTCCCGTCAAGTGCGTTTAACGGCGAGTCTGCCATGGGTGACTGGACATTGAGCATTGAAGATACCTATGCTCAAGATACAGGTACACTAAACAACTGGTCGCTTACCATTTCTGGCCTTGGCGAAGTAGCACCAGCCGCGCCTGTTGCCGGCTTTACTTATGAAGCTAACTACTTAAATGTTGCATTTACCGATGGCAGCTCAGATGTTAATGGCGATATCGTTAGCTGGGCGTGGGACTTTGGCGATGGCGCATCATCTAGCGAACAAAACCCAAGCCATGCTTTTGCCGCAACTGGCACTTATACCGTGTCACTAACGGTAACCGACAGCGAAGGTAATAACGATACCAAGTCAATGAATGTTAGTGTTTCTGATGTTGACATTGAACTTGCAGTAAAACGTGCTTACAAGTCGCGTTTAGGTAACCTGCGTGTTGATATCGTCTGGCAAGGTACAGGTTCTGAAACCGTTGATATTTACCGCAACGGTGAAAAAATCGATACCGTGAGCAATGTTGGTATTTACCGTGACCGCGAACGCCGCGCAACCGGTTCACAATTTATTTATCAGATTTGTGATGAAAGCTCTGCCTGCTCTAACGAAGTTACCGTTAACTTCTAAGGCGAAAAGCGTTAATTAACCCTATTCTATTGATTAACGACTAAGTAAAAGCCAGTTTCATTTTGCTTAACGCATGGTGAAGCTGGTTTTTTATTGTTTTTTTAACTATGACTTAACTTGATAATTAGCTTACATGTATTGCAAAATATTGATCTAAAACAATTGCATTTTATCTTATCTATGATAAAAACTTTAATCAAATAAAGGAATTATCATATATGGAAGACTTAAGCCCTTCAGATCTCAAAGCCATACTTCACTCTAAAAGAGCCAATATTTTTTATTTAGAATATTGCCGTGTCATGCAAAAAGATGGTCGTGTACTGTATTTTACCGAGGCAACTAAAGAAAACCTCTATTATAACATTCCTATTGCCAACACTACTGTTATTTTACTAGGTAACGGCACTTCAATTACCCAAGCTGCCATGCGTATGTTATCGCAGGCGGGAGTATTGGTTGGCTTAGTGAAAAATATTATGTCCGAAAGGCATACATTGTTTATCTAGTGACAATGCATATTATGGCAGTGTCCGCAATCATGGAAAAATCGGCGGGTTGAATAACTTTAGAATTTAAGTTGATAATATAACCATCAAAAATGGTTATAGGTATATCGTTCAGGACTGAATAATTGAGTGGTGCAATATATATTTTGACAATCGTAGTTTTTATATAGTAACTGACTGTAATAAGGGGGAGTTGAATTGAATAAAGCAAAGGAATTGCAACTAATCGAAGTATTGTTGAACTGGGAAGGAGGGGTTAACTCTGCATCTTTACAACGTTATTTCAACATATCTCGAACAACTGCACAGCGCCATATTGATTTTTATAAAAAACATTACGCAGAAAATATCAGTGGTTATGATGCGACCGAAAAGCTTCATATAACAAGTCGCTGTTTTACCCCCAAATTAACCCTCGGCGAGCTCTCAGAATATTTGGCATTTTTTGATGGAGGTGAAGCATCTGTTATTAATAATTTAGCAGGGAAGTCTCTTCATATCGAAGTATTAAAAACACCTACTAGAAATATAGAACCGACACTTATTCGGCATGTAATTAAGGCATGTAAGTTAGGTCTTCGTTTGGATATTGGTTATTACTCTGTTAGTAGTGGTATAAATGAAAGTCGTATTATTAGCCCTCATACGCTGATTTTTGATGGTATCCGTTGGCATACTAGAGCTTGGTGTGAAAGAAGTTTAAATTTTAAAGACTTTGTTTTATCCAGGTTCCATGATGAGCCTGTTATTGAGGATGCCCGGGCTACCAAAAGACAAATCGATGACAAAGACTGGAGTACCATAGTTGAACTTGTCATTGAGCCTGATCCAAGATTAAGCGAATTTCAGAGAAAAGCGATTGAACTTGATTACATGATGAGCAATGGCCAACTTATCATGCCCTGTCGAGGAGCTTTGATTAAATACCTTATTCAAAAATTACGACTCGACTCATATGATCCTAATCCAAAAGGACAACAAATAATCATAAACTCAGATTGCTGGCTGGCAATTGAGCCTTACCGGATGAAATGAACCTGTACAAAAATGTTACAGGTTTAGTGGTATGGGGTAGTTTTTGTAAGAGTGTTAATTGGTAACATTGCTAATCCCTGTATGACTAGGTTTTATGCACGAGTAATTTGTCATTACTGTCATATTAGAAAATTAGTTAAGTGAGTAGGAATGATACATAGATGAATGTTCAGTATTGCGCGTTTTATTTTAGTTTATACATTTAAATCCAAGATATATTTTATTAGTTAAATTTAGACAGCTCCCAGAGTTGCTCTCTTGAAGTAAAAAAATAGGGAAAATCTTATGACATCACTTTCACAATTTACCAATCAGTACAGCCTTTCAAAGACTTTACGATTTGAGTTGAAGCCTGTTGGCGAAACCGCTGAATGGATAAAGAAACATAATATTATTGGTAACGATGGCGGTAAACTGATTGGTAAAGATGCTGAGCGTGCAAACAATTATAAATACCTTAAGAAACTGTTAGATGAGATGCATCGTATTTTTCTTGAGCAAGCATTGGTTATTGAAGCGACACAACCCGAGCAACAGGAGTTTGAGCAAATTGTACAAGCAATAGAAACTAATATTGCCAATAATCTTGATATGTTATCGGGAAACTTTCCGTCAATATTAGCTGATAAACACCTTAAAGTGACTGTCGGTTTAGGGCAGCTGACCGAACGACTCTTTAATCGAACTTTTGAATATTGGGTTTGGCAGTATAAAGATGATATGCCGGTTTACTGGCGAGAAGATATTGAGGAAATTGAAACAAAAATTGCTCAAAGTGATAAAAATCAACAGATAAAAAAACTACAAAATGCGAAAAGTAAAATAGAAAAGAAAATAGCTAAGAACGAGATAAAAGTAACTAATCATAAGGGGCTTTATAGCCCTACCGAATCATTACAGTTGTTAGAGTGGCTAATACGTAAAGGTAAAATAAAGTTAACAGCTAAAGAAGTCGGCATTGATGATACAGAACGTGAATTATCAATAACAGAGCTAAAAAACATTGTACGTAGTTTTGATAATTTCTCCACCTATCTCTCAGGCTTTAATGAAAACCGCGCTAATGTTTATGATTTAAAAGAGTTCCATTCCACATCGGTTTTATACCGTTCGTTTGAGCAAAACTTAGCATTTCATTTTGCTAATATCGATAAATGGCAAAAAATCACCAAGTTTATTGCTGCCCACCAAACAGAGTTATTAGCCAAAGGATTTGACTGGCAAGCCGAGTTAGCAGAATTAGAAAGAGTTATTGGTGTTTGCTTAGCTGAATTTTTTGCTTCGGTAAATTTTAGTCAAACACTGAATCAATCAGGTATTGATAAATATAACCGAGTATTAGGTGGCGCCGCAACCGTGTCAGGCGCTGAAAAAGTAAAAGGGTTAAATGAAATCGTTAACTTGGCTCGTCAACAAATAGGCGCCAAACGACACCAGTTACCACCGCTACAATTACTTTACAAGCAAATATTAAGTAAAGGCGACAAGCCATTTATCGATGCCTTTAAAAATGATCAGGAATTGATTGCTGAATTAAATGCCTTTGTTGGTGAACAAATTGACCATCAAGACGGCGCAATCAATAAAATAAAAACAGACGTTATACAGCATTTTGAAAGTGCTAGAACGGTGCAGAAATACATCTATATTGCTCAAGGTAAATTAACCCTACTTTCAAATGAGCTTACCGGTTCCTGGCAAGCGATAAATCATTGGCGTCATGGAGTATTCGAGCAAAAACAACTTGATAAGCAGGATAAGCAAAAGTTCTATAGCGTAACGGAAATCCAATCGTGGCTAAGCGCTGAAATAGAGGAGCAAAACTTTTATCAAGCTGAAACTTCACGGTTATCAAAAGTAAATTATGATAAACCTCCATTAATTTTAGCTATTAGGGAGAGTGATTCGTTTGTACTTGATGCGCTGGAAGAGCGAGTTAAACAGTTATTAAGCCAGATTTGTGCCAGTGCTGAACAATACAAACAATTAAACCAAAATTTAACTGCGATAGATAAAAACCGTGATGATGAACAAGCACAAGGTTTTAAGCAAATAGTTACTATTAAATCACTGCTTGATGCCTGTAATGACCTTAACCATTTCTTAAGCCATTTCACCGTAAATAGAAAAGATAAATTACCTGAAGACAAAGCTGACTTTTGGTATGAGAAACTGCAAGAGTATATTGATCAGTTTCCTATTTTTGAGCTTTATAACAAGGTAAGAAATCACTTAACAAAGAAAGCGTTTTCAACTGAAAAAGTTAAGGTGAATTTTAACAATAATACTCTATTAGATGGTTGGGATAGAAATAAAGAACCAGACAATCGAAGTATTTTATTTGAAAAGGACGGCGATTTTTATTTGGGCATAATGACAGCTGAGTTCAATAGCATATTTGACTACGAATTAACTGGCAATGAATCTGTGAAAAAGAAAGAGCAAAAAGAAAAGTTACAAGCACAGGTGTTAGCTGGTAATGAAAACAGCTACAGAAAAATTAATTACAAACTCTTGCCTGGCGCAAACAAGATGTTACCAAAAGTGTTTTTTGCCAATAGCAATCGAGCGATATTTACGCCGAGCGATGAAATAACAAATATTAAAAATAAGAAGTTGTATAGCAAAGCTGAAATTGCAAAACATGGCATTGAAAATTTACACAAGTATATTGCTTTTTGTCAGCAGTCTTTAATCAAACACCCAGAATGGGCGAAAGCATTTAATTTTAATAAACAGGCGTTTAAGCCTGCTACAGAATACGCGTCCATTGACGAATTCTATCGAGAAGTTGAACATTTAGGCTATCGGTTAGCATTTGACGATATTAAAGCCACTTATATTGAAGAAAAAGTCGCTGATGGCGAATTATATTTATTCCAAATCTATAACAAGGATTTCTCTAAAAATAAAAAGAGTAAAGGCAAAGATAATCTTCACACCAGCTACTGGAAGCTATTATTTAGCGAAGAAAATCTCAAAAATGTCGCGTTAAAGCTAAATGGCCAAGCGGAAATATTTTATCGCCCAGCTTCAATAACCTACTCTGATGAAAAACGTAAAACTGGCCATCATGTTGAGCAGCTTAAAGGCAAGTTCAATTATCCAATTTTAAAAGATAAACGTTATTCAGTGGATAAATTCCTTTTTCATTGTCCGATTACCTTAAACTTTAAAGCAAGCGGTACACCTTATCTTAATCAACAAGTACAAACGTTTTTAAAAGACAATACAGATGTCAATATTATTGGTATTGATCGCGGTGAAAAGCATTTGCTGTATATCTCAGTAATTAATCAGCAGGGCGATATTATCCACCAGGAGAGTTTGAATACTATCTCAAATGGTTTTATTCCTAATGGTGAACGTGAAGAGCGAGCGATTGATTATCATGCTCGCCTGGATGACAAAGAGCGCCAGCGAGACAAAGCGCGTAAATCCTGGTCAACGATTGAAAATATCAAAGAGCTTAAATCAGGGTACTTA
>CAZUHQ010000040.1:0-29820 GCA_964620605.1 uncultured Thalassotalea sp. | reverse complement strand
TGTTATCCACCCGTTCAGCCCATATGGGACCGAGGTTTTCCAGGTTAATGCTGCAGCTATTACAAAAATTGCCACAGGTTGCTAAGTACTTTTCACTGCAAGCCGAAGAAATTGGTGTGCATTATCAAGCCCCTAATAAAATTGATGATAAAATCGCCAGCCATTTAGCTTATATTTGTCGACAAAACACCTGCCAATTAGCTAAAAATGGCGAAATAATGATCCCAGCGGCCAGCCTAATCGCCCGAGATCCACAAAACCAGCCATTATGGCTAAGCATTTTACAACATCAAGGAAATGACGATTGGTCTGCGGCTATGGTGCTATTAACCCAATACAGCAAAGTACTATGTCATGGACCGTTAGCCTTTTATTTACATACCGGCATAGGATTAGAGATCCATCAGCAAAATACGGTATTAGTCTGCGATCAGCAAGGAAACATTAAACGTAGCCTAACCCGCGATTTTGGAGCATTTAGGGTATATTTACCCCAGTTTGCCACTATGGATTTAGCGCTGGAATTTCATCATGACAACCGACTACAAACAGACGATCCGGCGCAGGCTAGAAATCGATTAGTTCATGCGATGTTTATCAGTCAACTGGGGGAGTTTATCAAATCATTATGCTGCCATTATCAGCGAGACCAAGCCCAAGCTTGGCTTATTGTTAGAACAGCGATTGATGACCTTGCTTCAAGTCTTGTCTATCAACTGGACAGTGACTGGCTAACTCAGGAAATTAATGCCTTTTTAAATGCGCCATGGCCAATGAAAGCATTAATGCGGATGCGTTTGCAGGCGGCTGATAGTTATCTATATTTCTCAGTCGATAATCCACTAGCTAAGGTATAAACATGTTATTGCAACATTGGCAGGTGCGCTTACATTTTTTATGGTTAGTGCAATTATTAACCATAGCCACCATGGAAATGAGTGGCCCGTTTTGGCCGCTTTATTTTAAACAATTAAACAACTCCTACTTGGCAGAAAATGGCAACCAGTGGCTCAGTATTTTAGGTGGTTTAGCCTATATTTTGCCTTTAATTGCTGCCATGTTTAGTGCGCCATTCTGGGGAAAGCTTGGCGACAAATATGGTCACAAACTTATGCTGCTACGTGCCTTATTTGCCTTAGGATTTAGCCAACTGCTATTAATTTACATTAGCGAGCCTATATTAATTTTGCTGGTTAGATTTGGACAAGGATTAACCGCTGGCACTATTGCAGCATCTCAAAGTTATGCCGCAAAAATGAGTCCGCGACAACATCGAGGTCAGGTTTTTAGTCGAATTCAAGCCGCCACGGCAGCAGGCTCATTACTCGGCCCCTTAGCTGGCGGGTACTGGTTAGAGCACATGGAAATGAGGGGGTTATTTGTCCGTTCAGCGATAATATTCCTCATACTTTTTTTAGCCTTGTACTGCTTATTACCAAAAGACAATAAAAAACACCCCCAGCAAAAAACCAGCAAAAACTCCCCCGAAGTCAATCAGGCTAATATTTTTTGGCCGCCGTTAGTACTGCTGTCTGCAATATGCTTAGCTCAGGTCGCAAAGCGAATGCCGCAAAGCTTTTACGCCTTATACGCAGAAACAATATTGGGCCAAAGCAGCATGATGATCGGCATCCTATACTCAGCAACAGGTTTAGGCATTTTAATTGCGGCTCCTTTTAGCGGTCATTACTTTGATAAATTAAAAAACGAACAAGATAAACGAAATTTTTTACAAGGAGTTTGTCTTTTATCCTTACTACTCATGCTATTACAAAGCCAAATCAACAGTTTTTACCCTGCTTTAATTTTGCGTTTCTTTTGGGGAATGTGTCTGGCGGCAATCTTACCTTTATTATCAGCCCTGCTTAGTGCGCAAGGCGGCATAAAAGCTATAGGTAAACAAGTAGGCATAAGTCATAGCGCGATCAAACTTGGTGGCATTGTCGGCATAGCAACAGGGGCGGTAATTTTTTCGTTATTAAATTGGCAATGGGCTTTTGCCACTATAGCCCTGACTTATGCGCTCTTGCTGTGGTTGTTAAGCAAACAAACCGTCACCAAGCCTGTTGCCAACGAGCAAGTAAAAATAACTAGTTAGTCTCATTATTTACTATTGGACTAATGCGTTCAGGTGACAATTCCTTTCTATTTGGGCGTTGTTCACCTGGACTTCAAAAATTAATCTTCAACCCGAACGCCCCAAACATCATGCTCATCGGCATGAATAATTTGCGCCCAAATCATATCGCCTGGCTCAGCATCATAATCGTCTGACAAATAAACCTTACCGTCTATTTCAGGTGCATCCATATATGAGCGACCAACTATACCTAAGTCATTCACTTCATCGACCAAGATCAAATACTCTTGACCAATCCTGTCTTGCAGTTTTTGCGCACTAATTTCAGCTTGAACAGCCATAAAGCGCTGGAGTCTGTCTTCCATCACTTCATCAGGAACGTGATCAGGTAAATCATTGGCGGTTGCGCCTTCAACAGGCGAATATTTAAAACAACCGACGCGATCTAACTGCGCTTCGCGCAAAAACGCTAACAATTCTTCAAACTCTTCTTCGGTTTCTCCTGGAAAGCCGACAATAAAAGTAGAGCGGATCACCAGCTCAGGACAAATCTCGCGCCATTTTTTGACCCGTTCCAGCACTCGATCTGAACTGCCCGGACGTTTCATTAATTTTAAAATTCGCTTATTGGCATGTTGAAATGGAATATCTAGATACGGCAGGATTTTACCTTGCGCCATCAAAGGAATGATGTCATCGACATGCGGGTACGGATAAACATAATGCAAACGCACCCAAACGCCCTGCTTTGCCAGCTCTTCACACAAGGCTTTCATATGAGTTTTCACCGGCATGCCTTCATAAAAATCCATTTTATGTTTCACATCAACGCCATACGCTGAGGTATCTTGTGAAATCACCAGTAATTCTTTTACGCCAGCATTGGCTAAACGTTTCGCTTCACCAAGCACATCACCAATTGGGCGCGAGTCTAAATCACCACGCATCGACGGAATAATGCAGAAAGTGCATCTGTGGTTACAACCTTCCGATATTTTTAAATACGCGAAATGCTTAGGGGTTAATTTCACCCCTTGATCGGGAATTAAATCAACAAACGGATTATATTTAGGTTTTTCAATATGCTGATGCACTTGGGTTAATACTTCATCATAAGCATGCGGGCCAGTTACCCCTAATACATTTGGATGCAGTTCAATAATTTCGTCTTTTTTCGCACCTAAACAGCCAGTCACTAGTACTTTGCCGTTTTCCTTTAATGCTTCTCCGATAGTATCTAACGACTCCTGCACCGCAGAGTCGATAAAACCACAGGTATTGACGATCACCATATCGGCATCATTGTAACTTGGTACAACGTCGTAACCTTCGGTGCGTAACTGAGTTAAAATACGTTCTGAATCGACTAAATTTTTTGGACAGCCGAGGCTGACGAAGCCAATACGAGATCCTTTAGTCTGGCTATGGTCAACCTGACTCGCCTGCTCTTCTAAAACTTTATTAGGACTCTCCAACGTGGTGGTTTGTCTAGCAGGGTTACTTGGATCAAAATGTTCAACAGTCATATTACGCCTTTGTAAATCAATAAGAATCATTAGTGATTTTGAGTGCGCGGATTATACAGGAAACCAGAAGGTTAGTGAATTAAAGCCCATTGGTAAAATTCAGCAACGAATTGACTCAAAATAATTATCAGTTACAACCGCAGGAGAATTAACTGGAGAAAATCACTAACTTTTTAAGCTTTCCGCTTTCAAATCAAAATTTTGTAGGGCTTTCATCGGTTCAATATTGATTATTTTAGAGCGGTTAATTGTTATTTTGAAACGCTGTATATACTGTTCATCGTTCTTATTGCTTTGTACTAAAACCAGTGTCATTTGGTAACGACGCTCAACCCCTTGATTAGAAATTTTACTACCGTCAAGCGAATACAGTCGTCCTTCACCTTTTTTAAGATAGCGAACAAAGGGCGTTAAGTTAAACAGTATTTGATTCTGTATTTCGTCGTAGCCTGGCAGAAACTCTTTTGATAAAACTTTTGATACACAACGAAAGTGAAGCAGTTGTGCTGCTTGTTTATTTTGCTGACGTCGTTTTTGTAATTGTTTTGATACATTTTTAGGTAAATGTTTTTTGCGAATATATTCAAGCCATATCGTTTGCGAACAAACTTTGGAATGGGTAACGCTATTACTAAATATGTGCTGCCATTTGGCTCGTCCCTGCTGAATTTTACGCCAAATAATACGTGTTATATCTTCTTTAAAGGTTTCTCTCAGTCCGTAAATAAAACCAAGCAAAGCAATCAATACAACGGATACTTCGGTAAATGCTGAACGAGCATTCAGTATGATGGTCATCACAATAGCCATAATTATCGCGGTAACCGTACCACGTACAACACGTTTTAGATTAGTATTTAAATGATAAGTTTTCTTTTGAAAAACAACGCCATATTCGCTTAAGCGCTGTAACAAGCGCATTTTATTAGTAATACGATTTGGATCGTCCAGCGTTACCTGAGAGTTATACTCATGTTCAATGCGATAAGCGTTTTCTTGTCGACATAACTCAAACAAAGTTTCGCGTTGTTCGGATTTTTCACTACTTTTAGAGCCATTTGCCAACAAATTTAAAAATGACTGTTCAACATACCAACTTAAATAGTTATCAACACTGTCAAAGTAAGAACTGAGCTTAGGATCTGATGGCGTGTAACGGCGCAGTTTTTTCAATAATGATTGAGTTTGCTCGGCTAATTCAATAGCGCTTTGATAAAATTCATCAGGCGATTCATTTTGCAATGTTTGTTTTAAATCAGCATCTAAGGCCATTCTTAATTGATAAGAAAACAAATTTAAATTGCTGCGATAATCACTTTGCTCGCCTTTTTGCTTACTGATAAAACGACTATGTACCAGGGGCAAATGAATTTGATCTGAGTAATATGCGCTGTGCGCTTTAATACTGCTATAAAAGTAACTTTCTTCACTGAGCGTACTGGGGTTTATGCCCATTTCATCAGGTATTGAGAAGTAAAGGTCTAAGCATTGATATTCTTGAGGTAATAACTGATAGCTTACTTTAAATGATAAATTTTCATCTTGTATCAATGATATTTTTTTCACTGCGGTAATATGCTCCTTTAGATTTTAGTGAGCCTTACTAATTATTGTGCAACTCGATTAATTTGCTTTAAAACCTTACCAAGTGACGCCAGAATAACTCAAGCAAACCTATAGCTAAGTAAAAAGATATCGACGTTAACATACAGCCTCAAGC
Source organism: uncultured Thalassotalea sp. (assembly GCA_964620605.1). Lineage (GTDB taxonomy): Bacteria > Pseudomonadota > Gammaproteobacteria > Enterobacterales > Alteromonadaceae > Thalassotalea_E. The sequence goes on along the minus strand of CAZUHQ010000040.1, from coordinate 24,494 downwards.
ATCGTATTTACAGTAAAAGCTCTTGTTCTATCCGGGTGTACTTATCGGCGGCCTCAATCAGCGACACGGCGGTTAATTGGGCAACCCCGAAAACGTGGGTTTGGCATTGATATTTATCAGCCACTTTCTTTAGCAACAAGTCAAAATCGCCATCGCCGGAAAGTAGAATAATTTTATCGACCTCGGCGGCGGCTTCTAAAACGTCAATTGCAATACCAACATCCCAATCCCCCTTAGCAGAACCATCACTTCGCTGAATAAAAGGTTTTAATTTGACAGTAAAGCCAATATGTTTGAGCGCCGTTTGAAATTTATGTTGCTGATCATCATCACGCGCTATCGCATACGCATTCGCTAAGACAATATCCCCTTGCTGACTAACTTGCTGCCAAAATTGACGATAGTTAAATTGCCGACCAAACGCCTGCCGGGTGGTGTAATAAATATTTTGTACGTCAACAAAGATGGCAATTTTTATCACTTAAGTTTCCAGGCAAATTAAAACAATGGCACTATAAATACCACTATATCATCCAGGCTCTGATATAATCCAAAAAATTCACGCCAATAAGGTTTTTTCACTTGTCCGCTTTATCTTTTACCAACACGCCATTAAGTAGTGCCCTCACCGATAATTTAACCCGTTTAGGCTACCTGGAGATGACGCCTATCCAGCAACAGGCACTGCCAAAAGTACTGGCTGGGCAGGATATTATCGGCCAAGGTAAAACGGGGTCAGGTAAAACAGCAACATTCTCATTAGGGCTGTTACATAACTTAAAGGTCAAACGTTTTCGCGTTCAAGCCCTGGTTTTATGCCCAACCAGAGAATTAGCAGATCAGGTAGCTAAAGAGATCAGAAAACTAGCATCAGCCATTCACAACATCAAGGTATTAACCTTGTGTGGCGGCACACCTATGGGACCACAAATAGGTTCATTAGAGCACGGCGCTCATATCATTGTGGGAACCCCTGGCCGTATTGAAGATCATTTACGCAAAGGACGTATAGACCTTTCTGAATTAAACACCCTGGTATTAGATGAAGCTGACCGCATGTTAGAAATGGGCTTTGAGCCCGCACTAGAGTTGATTTTTTCTCATTGTCCACAGCAACGTCAAACCTTACTGTTTAGTGCGACCTTTCCCGATAAAATTCAAACGATGGCAAACAGCATTATGCGAGCACCTGAATTGATCAAGGTTGAGAGTAACCACAGTCATACCAGCATCAGCCAGCATTTTTTTGAAGTGCAAAACAATGATGAGCGGTTAATCGCTGTTGCCCTGTTGCTACAGCAATATCAAAGTGAATCAACGGCTGTATTTTGTAATACCAAGGTTGAAACACAGGCATTGGCCGACTCACTGATAAATCGAGGTTTTAGCTGCGCGGCATTACATGGTGATATGGAACAGAAAGATCGCGATCAAACCTTAGTACGTTTTGCCAATAAAAGTATCAATATTCTGGTAGCGACTGATGTCGCAGCCCGCGGTTTAGATATCGATAATATCGCTATGGTGGTCAATTATCATATTGCCCATGACCCGGAAATACACGTTCATCGCATAGGCCGTACCGGACGCGCCGGTAATTCAGGTATCGCTTGCTCGTTAATCAGTAACAAAGAAGCCCATAAAGTGATTAGATTAGAGCAATACTTAAACATGGAAGTGATACCTGAGCGTTTACCAACAAGCGAAGTATTAAATCAGCCAGTGCTTAGCGCCAGCATGACCACCATACAAATTGATGGTGGCAAAAAACAAAAATTGCGCCCTGGTGATATTCTTGGTGCGTTAACCGCAAATAAGCAACTCAACGGTAGCGCTATTGGTAAAATTCAGATGTTTCCGCTAAAAGCCTACGTTGCGGTGCAAAGCCAGTTAGCTAAAAAAGCGCTCAAGATTATTTCCGAAGGAAAAATGAAAGGCCGAAACTTTCGCGCCAGAATTATTAAATAGCTCAGCAGAAATTGCTATTCGCACCTGACACCACTATCAAGATGAGATAAAGATCAGTTTTTACCTGTTTGACCAAAAGGCATACAATATCTGGCAAGCAATGCCTTGTCTCTAAGCTGTTAAATTCTCGCTAATTGACCAAATCTTTATACAGTTTGGTATAAAATAAAGCACAGGACATGCCTGTGCTTTATCTCTATGCTAATCACGTTATCAGTTATTCAGCTCGGTAATTATTTGACTAATTTTACCTTTATCGTTTAACTCACCGATTCGCTTAATCACCCGATTGTTTTTAATCAGTATCAACTCAGGCAAAGTGTTAACCTGATAGCGGTGAAACCAATAGTTACTTTTATCGACATTAGCATTATGGGAAATTTTATATTTTTTCTGATAGCCAGCTAAATCTTTATCACCAGTCCATAGCCTTGAAACCAAGGTTTGCCAGGAAATTTTAGGGTATTCTTGTGCCAGTGCATTAATATTATGCTGCGCGGCAATACAGTTTTTAGAGACTTGAGGACGGCTATCTTTTAAATACCAGTCGCACCAGGTAGCAGTAAACAACAAAGCATGAGTTTTACCATCATCAAGATTGAGCGTTAAATCTACTTCATTCTCAGCTAATTCATTAGAGGCTAACAAATCGACATTTTCCTGTTGTGATAATAACGCGATTTTATTATCGAGTGATTCATTTGCCTGATGCCCCAAGTGCACTAAATTCATTTGTTTATCAAACAATAAGTGATATGGCGTACCGATAAAGTGGAAAGCTTTTGCCAAATCACCGCTTTTATCGATAGCCATTGCCATGGTTAAGCCAAACTGCTCAATGATGGCCTGCACTGACTCTTCATCATCATTTAGCCCCAGGTTAATGCTTATTACTTTAATCGCATCACCATATTGTTGCTCAACATGCTGAAAATGAGGCATTTCTTTTAAACATGGCTGACACCAGGTTGCCCAGAACTTTAAATAAACCGGCTGCCTTCCCTGGAAATCAGCCAGTGTTACCTGTTCACCGGAAAGTAAGGTAATAGGAGTATGCAGTAATTCATCTGGTAAATTACTGGCAACAGCCTTTAACAAAAACAATAATGGCAGAAAGAAATACAATGATTTAAGAAAATAACTTTTCATGTTCATAACCTTATAAATAAAAAGAATTCATCAACTCACAATTAAGCTGGCAACACCTAACATTGACACAAGAGTAAATAGAGATGTCGATGGAAACCTCAGCGGATGAATATTGCCTTTTAATGCAACCAACACACTTAACACCGCCAAAGCAGCATTTAACAGGCTGACAAAGATAACAAGCTCAAGTTTATCGGGATAAAATGCAACATATGCATATGCCCAAGCCATAAAAAAGGTGTATATGGTTGTAATGTGCCAGCAATAGTAATTAAGCCACTTAGATGCAACAGGCAATGTATTGTTGTTTAGTAAAGGAGCTGCGACCCTAGGGCCTCCTACAAAAGTGTGCACCATAAATGTCACCACACTCATAAATGATGCGGCTAACAATAGATAAACTTGCATATCTCCTTCCCCTTCAACAGGTGAATATATTTCACAGTTTCACCCGTAATTACAATGTTCACAGAAACATTAAAAGCGAGTTTAGGTTAGCCACGCCAGTAGACCGATCAACATTAAAATTATCCAGCTAGGGTGCTTACCCTTGGTACCCACTAGCGCTAATAAAGCAGCACAAAACATGACAATCGACGTAAAATTAACTAATAACGCAACAAAGGCCATTTGAGTACTATTTACGACAGATAAATAACACAGTAGACTTCCCAAAGCTGCGCCAAATAGAGTGACCAAATGCCAACTAACCCACAATATTCTTACTTGCCTTTCCGTAAAAAGCTCACCACCATAAGTGGGTACAATGGCTTTTTGTCTGAGTTTTTTAAAAATAAGCCGCTCACCTAAAATCGAATGAGCAACTCCCAAAAATATTGCCAAACACCCAGCAGCGAATAACATGCAATTCTCCGTTCCTCAGTATCATTACCAACAATTCAGTTACCTATAAGCAGTTTGTAGTATAACGAATATATTCATTGCAAGAAGTGACGCTTACTCATAACATTAATGAATAAAATTCATAATTATTGAAGATACATGGATAAGTTCAGAACAATTACACTTTTTATTACCACGACAAAAACAGAAAACTTTACCGAAACGGCAAAGTTACATGCCACTGATCCATCAACGGTAAGTAAAGCAATCAAGCGATTAGAAGATGAACTTGAACTTCAGTTATTTAACCGCTCAACGCGGCAGTTAAAGCTCACCTCTGCTGGTGCTAGGTACGCAAAAACGGTTGAAGAACTGCTGTCAAAACTCAAACTTCATGAAGAAGAATTAAAACAAGACTCACAGGAAGTAAAAGGCACATTAAAAATTAATCTACCGGTTTCTTATGGTCGACAATACATAATGCCGATGCTGTGCCAGTTCAGAAAAGTCTACCCACAATTACAGCTGGATATTAGTTTCAGCGATGAATATGTCGATATGATCAAAGAGTCTGTCGATGTTTCAATAAGAAGCGGTACTATTTCAGACAACCGGTTAGTCGCGCAAAAACTCTCACCAATCAAGATGGTGTTGTGCATCAGCAGTAATTTGGATATTGCCAATACCATTGAAATCACACAACAATGTTTGTCATCCTACCCTTGGATATTGTTCCGTTTTAAGCAAACCGGTAAAACCATGCCGATTGATTTTCATTACAAAGGACAACACATAGCTATAACTCCCGACACAACGACCATAGTCGATGACGGCGAAGCGATGGCAGAATTTTGTGCCTCAGGAGCCGGTATCACCATAATGCCGCATTTTATCGCGAAAAAATGGGTACAAACAAACCAGTTAAAGATCCTGGCTACGCTTGACGATAATTCTGCCACCGGGGTGTACATTGTTTATGCTAAAAGAGAAAGTTTACCGAAAAGGCGCCGGGTATTTATCGATTTTGTTAAAGCTTATATTAAAGAGCTCGGCGAATCACCATTTAAAACCTGGCTAGATTAAATGTTAAGGCTATGTTCCTTTTAATTGCGTCTATTATATAACCATTTGATAAATAAAATATTTACATGGTAACAAGGGCAAACATCACCCGCATATATGCGGGTATTGAGCTTCCATTGACGGACTTGCAGCATCTTGCCTGTTTACCTAGCAACAACTGTTAGGAACATAGCCAATGTTAATTAAAACTCTCGCACAAAAACTGTCCAATAATTTTACATTTTTCTATTGCAGCATCATTAAGTCCAAGATACTAAATTGATATATAAGTTTTTTTTATATTTGCACAATAGTTGCTTAAAAATAACTCAACATTTACTGCTGTTTTTTGGAGATATTATGCAGCTACCTAATTTTAAAAAAATTTTTGCCGGGCTTATTCTTTCCACAAGTACTGTCGCCAACGCGGGACTAATCGATCTCAGTACATGGACAGCTACTGCAGGAGGAACATGGAATGTTGATGCAAGTCACACCAGTGTTCTCCAAACAATTAATGGACAACCAACCTTTTTCTTAAGTGATAGCAATTATATTAATACTCAATTCGAAGGAAGCTTTGGTGTAGAAACCACAAGTGATGATGATTTTATTGGTTTTGTTTTCGGCTACAGTACCAATGACTTCTTATTATTTGACTGGAAGCAAGGCAACCAAAGCGGTGCAAGTTCTGGCTTTACTCTCTCACATATTACCGGTACAAATGTAGATTACTGGTTACATACAGGTACTGATATATCTGTCTTAGCAAGTGACTATACCGGCAATAATGGCTGGCTTGACAACACCAGCTATAACTTTACCTTAGACTTCACCACAACAAACATTAGTATCGATATTGACAATACAAACATATTTAATGTTGCTGGTAACTTTAATAGCGGAAAATTTGGATTTTATAACTATTCTCAATCTCACGTACGTTACACTGGTTTTGAAGAAGAAGTAAGTCCCTCCGTTGTACCTGAGCCATCAAGCATTGCTATTTTAGCTCTAGGTATAATCGGTTTGGCATCACGCAGATTTAAAAAATAGTAGCATCAAAATTTACCTAAATAAGCACCATTTAATATGGTGCTTATTTCATTTTAGCTTCTTCAATATGCTGATACAACAATGTCATTAACTTCAATTATTCACGAACAACCATTAACTACTGCTCCATGAAATAAATACCTTAAGAACAAAAATACCTAATAAGTTCAAATAATTTTTTAAGTAACTTCAATTGCTCAGATAAATTCGATAGCATCTTCAAACTACTATTGTTAAAGGAAAAAACATGATTGATTTTCGTTCTGATACCGTGACTCAACCCTGTGCAAAAATGCGTGATGCAATGGCCAATGCCGCAGTTGGCGATGATGTTTATGGTGACGACCCAACCGTCAATGAGCTGGAAACCTGGTCGGCACAGCGCCACGGGTTTCAAGCGGCACTATTTTGTAGTTCAGGTACGCAAGCTAACTTATTAGCATTAATGAGCCACTGTCAGCGCGGTGATGAATATTTATGTGGTCAACAAGCCCATAACTATAAGTTTGAAGGTGGCGGTGCAGCGATATTAGGCTCGATTCAACCACAGCCAATTGAAAATGAAAAAGGCGGTACCCTGTCACTTGAAAAACTCGCACAGGCGATAAAACCTGACGATCCCCATTTTGCCAAAACCACTTTGATCAGCATAGAAAACACCATCAATGGCAAAGTATTGCCGCTGGACTATTTATCCTCATTAAAAGCGTTTGCCGAGCATCATCAGCTGAAATTACATCTAGACGGTGCCAGGGTTTATAACGCGGCAATAGCATTGGATGTTGACATTAGCGAAATTGCCCAACACTTTGATTCCATGACCATCTGCTTATCCAAAGGCCTGGGGGCACCGATTGGCTCCTTGTTGCTAGGCTCTAGTGAGCTCATCAAACAGGCAAAACGCTGGCGTAAAGTGTTAGGTGGTGGCATGCGTCAGGCAGGTATTTTAGCAGCAGCAGCCAAAATCGCCTTAACCGATAATATAGCAAAACTTAAAACCGATCATAGCAATGCCAAATACCTGGCCGAGCAAATAAATACTATTGAAGGCTTTGACGTTAATCTCGATCAGGTCGTTACCAATATGGTGTTTGCTAAAGTAGCCGACCACATCAACATTGAAGCGTTAGCAATAGCACTAAAAGAAAAAGGCATATTAATCACACCTAACCGTTACATGCGCTTAGTTACTCACTTAGGTATCAATCAGGAAGCAATTGATAACTTCATTACGCAATTGAAGATACTTTCCAGCCAATAAAATCAATAGCAATAAGAACAAAAAAGCCAATGCGTTTACCTGTGTAATTCGCATTGGCTTTCTATATTTTCGATTAGCAGTTAACTGCTAGTTTTTTGGCTGCGCGCCTGATGCAGCTTCTTATAACTATCGATTAACCGCAGATGCCTGTCCAAACCTTCCAGTTTCATGCTGGTTTCAGTCAGGCCGTAAAAACGCACCTCGCCCATCACAGAACCGACGACATTTTTCATGTTTTCTTCACCAAACATGCGATTAAAATTCACGATAAAATCATCCAGCTCCAGTTCATCGTCCAAAGCCACTTCCAACACGGCATGTATCGCCTGGTAAAACAAGCCGCGCTCCACAGTATTATCGTTATATTGTAAAAACTCGCCGACCAGGTCGATGGCCTGTTCCAACTCGCCTAACGCCAAGCAAATCAGGATTTTCAGCTCTAAAATCGTCAGCTGTCCCCAAACGGTATTTTCATCAAACTCAATACCAATCAGGGTGCGGATATCGATGTAATTATCGAGCTGACTGTCTTCCAAGCGCTCATATAAATCCACCAGCTGATCGTCTGATAAGCGATGAAGATTTAAAATATCTTCACGATAATTAAGTGCCTTGTTGGTGTTATCCCAGATCAGATCTTCTACCGGATAGACCTCAGAATAATCCGGCACTAAAATACGGCAAGCAGATGCTCCAAGTTCAGTAAATTCAGCAACATACACTTCTTTACCCAGACGTTCCAGTATCGCCATTAGCTGACAGTTTTCCGCCTCATTAGTGTCGGTAAAATCCCACTCGACAAACTGATAATCTGCCTTGCTACTGAAGAACCGCCATGAAATAACGCCGGTTGAGTCAATAAAATGTTCGACAAAGTTTTCCGGCTCAGATACCGCCATGCTGTTAAAGGTTGGTTTTGGCACATCGTTTAAGCCTTCAAAACTGCGGCCTTGTAGTAATTCCGTCAAGCTACGCTCTAATGCCACTTCAAAACTTGGGTGTGCACCAAATGAGGCAAACACCCCGCCAGTTCTAGGGTTCATTAAGGTAACGCACATTACCGGAAACTGGCCACCCAATGACGCATCTTTAACCACTACCGGAAAGCCCTGCTCTTCCAAGCCTTTAATACCGGCCAAGATGCTCGGATATTTTTCCAATACCGACACTGGCACATCTGGCAAGACAATTTCCTGTTCGATGATCTGACGTTTTACTGCACGTTCAAAAATTTCAGACAAACATTGTACTTTCGCTTCAAAAAAATTGTTCCCCGCACTCATGCCATTACTTAAAAACAGGTTTTCAATCAGATTAGATGGAAAATAAACGATTTCACCGTCCGATTGACGTTGATAAGGAATTGCCACGATACCGCGTTCGGCATTGCCTGAATTGGTATCAATTAAGTGAGAGCCACGAAGTTCGCCATCAGGGTTATAAATTTTCAGACAATAATCATCTAAAATGCCCGCTGGCAATTCGTCATTTGTACAGGGTTTAAACCATTTTTCATTGGGGTAATGAACAAAATCAGCATTGGCGATTTCTTCGCCAAAAAACTGATCGTTATAGAAAAAGTTACAGTTTAACCGTTCGATGAACTCACCTAACGCCGAACACAATGCGCTTTCCTTGGTAGCTCCTTTACCATTAGTAAAACACATAGGCGAAGCGGCATCGCGAATATGCAACGACCAAACATTCGGCACTATATTTCGCCAGGATGAAACTTCGATTTTCATGCCAAGCTCAGCCAAAATGCCGCTCATATTGGCAATAGTTTGTTCCAGTGATAAATCTTTGCCCAAAATAAAGGTATTTTTTTCGGCATCAGGCGTGGTCATTAACATTGCCTGGGCGTCTTCTTCAAGGTTATCGACGATATCGACTTTAAACTCCGGCTCTGTTTGTACCACTCGCTTTACCGTACAACGGTCGATAGAGCGCAAAATGCCCTTACGATCTTTTTCAGAAATACTCTCTGGAAGCTCAACCTGAATTTGAAAAACCTGGTTATATCTGTCTTGTGGATCGACAATATTGTTTTGCGACAAGCGAATATTTTCAGTGGAGATATCGCGAGAATTACAATACACCTTAACAAAATAGGCCGCGCACATCGCAGATGACGCTAAAAAGTAGTCAAACGGTCCTGGTGCCGAACCATCACCTTTATAGCGAATCGGTTGATCGGCTATGACGCTAAAGTCATCAAACTTGGCCTCAAGTCTGAGGTTATCGAGAAAATTAACTTTAATTTCCATAAAATAATATCCGGAGTCGTTTTCACAGCAGCTAGGGCATCTATAAGTGTTATAGTTTCGCCGCTGCACTTGTACATTTAATGGCGTTTATTATCGGCGTTTTTCAGGCAATAGTCTTGGAAAAGTTTGTTCTCTTGACAAAAAGTGCAACTTTGTCAGTCATTATTTTGGGGATTCCTCAGCCCAAAGGGCGAGTTTTAACAGCTTATATACTGCGTTATTGATCCATACAAGGTCATTACAGGGAGGTAATAAATTAGGGTAACGCAGGAGCAGTTACCGAGAATAACCATTACCTGCAATCATAGCCTTGCCGCTAAGCCTTTTAATTTTCGCTAAATGATCAAATATTTAGTTCACTTGGTATTAACCAACATAAAAATGTTGATTTTTGACCTCATCAAGATAGGTTTTCGATACTGGTACTTCAAGCTGATTGTTCATCACTAAAATAATCTTACGCCCATCCCGCTTAACTGACTTTACCGCGTTTTTTGCAATCCACCAGGAGCGATGCGTTTGCATACCATCAACTAAATCCAGCATAGATAATGCGTCTTTAAACCTTAACAACAACAAGTGATGGCCTTTATCGGTGTGGACTTTTAAATAATGATCTGACATTTCCAGGCATATCAGTTGACCACGTTTTTCAACCGGCAACTGCTCAATAAATTGTTGTAATTGCTGTTCAACCTTATCGTCATCATTTTCTTGAATTTGCTCTATCTTTTGCTCAGATTCTTTAAGCATCACTTGTTGGCGCTGCATATGATCTTTAATGATGGTGGCAATAGACAGTACCGTACCAATAATAATCGCCTTAGGAAAAATTAACCAAAACTGCGTGCTGTAATCTAGCGGCACAGTAAAAAACAGCCAGTTTATCACTGGCACCACAAAGCTCATCACCACACTGGCTATCAATGCAGAAATGGCAAAACGCAACCAATGAATTGCAATGACAGGGCTTAGTATCCATTCTCCCAGTTGAGTAATTGGCATATAAACGAAATAACCACAAAGGCAAGTAGATACCCAGTAACTAATGCTTAGTAGCAAAGGCAGCCTGTCCATACCAAACGGTGATAAAAAGCCGATAAATATACCGATAACACTCATGACGACTAGATCATGAAACAAATTTTGTGGGTTAATTTTTTTGTTAACTAGTTGATTTTTATTGTTCATTTCGCGATTCGTGAATATAACATGGCAATATTTTGAATATTTCGCGAACTCTTTGTCAGGGTTCACGAAACATCGCTATATTTTCTAAGCAAGCCATTCTATCGTCTTTTCAACACGGCGCAAAGGCAACATTGTTCTTGCGCCTTATCTGTAAAAACTGACATTAAAGGTGCTAACAATGAAAGTCATTTCAACAATCTCACTAGCCATATCAAGCCTGTTATTCGACCAAACGGCATCAGCGAATACGGTTCATTTTGAAATTAATGAGATCAAAAGTGATACGGGCAAACTCTATGTACAAATTTTTAAAGGTCAAACTAACTACCAGAAAAGTATTGCAGAGCTATCGACTATAGCGAATGCGAAAAAAGGTAAAGTAACGATAACCTTTAATGACTTAACCGCCGGAGAATACGCGATTCGCTTTTTTCACGATGAAGACAACGATGGCAAGCTTGCCACTAACCTGTTTGGCATACCAAGCGAAGGTTATGGTTTTTCCAACGATGCTAAGCCTAACTTTGGTCCGGTGAGCTTTGAAAACGCCAAGTTTACCCTTGATGGCGAAAATAGCGTCGTCGTCAATAAAACTACTGCTATCTACTAAGCTTTTAAGCCACCTAGCCTTTAAATAATAGAGTTGGAATATTTATGAATCGTCGTCAATTATTAAAATCACTTTCAGGTGCCACTGCCGGAGCGTTAGTTCTCAATGCCAGTAAAGGACTTGCCTTGCCTTTTTCCGCAAGTGATGGGGCGTTAATCACAAACCAGAGTCAATCAGCATTTGCTAACGCATTAGCAAAAAATGAAAAACTTATCGGCTTTGCCAATGTCGAGCATAATTTTGCGCCAAGCCAGTTAACAATAGAAGGAAGTTTACCAAAAGATTTAGTAGGTACTTTTTACCGTAACGGCCCGGCGAAACATGAACGCGCGAATATTCGCTATCAACACTTGTTTGAAGGCGATGGCATGATCCAACAATTTAAAATTGCCGACGGTAACATTAGCCATCAGGGAAAATTTGTTAACAGCACTAAGTTTCAACAGGAAGAAAAAGCGCAACGTTTTCTTTATCCAGGGCCTGATACTCAAGTGCCAAATGCTCTGCCAGTGCAATCTGCTGATAATATCAATACCGCCAACACCAGTATTATTTCCGTTGGCAGTGACTTGTGGGCATTATGGGAAGCAGGCTCTGCCACTTGCCTTGATGCGAATACCTTAACGACTAAAGGCTTAGTCTCTTTAGGCCAAGGCAGTATTTATGGTAAGCAGCTAAATGGCCTGCCATTTTCCGCTCACCCTAAACAAGAAGCTAATGGCGATATCTGGAACTTTGGCTTTAACCCTAATGGTCAGGTGGTGCTCTATCACTTAAGCGCAAACGGTATAACTAAAAATGTTAAGCTGCTCAATACTGGCTATCAGGGCAAAATGTTGCACGATTTTCTCATTACCGAGAAGCATATATTACTGATTTTACCGTCACTTAAGCATAACGGTGATCGTCAGCGATTATTCGGTGGTATTCGCTTTGATAAAAACCTGCCAATGAGAGTGATGATCATCGACAAGCAATCCCTTTCTTTAAAAAGAGAGGTGGAATTGGCGCCAGGGTTTGTCTTTCATTTTGGCAATGCCTGGGAGCGTAGCGACGGCACCATTCACTTTGATGCCAGCTTATATAGCAATGTCGATATTCTGCATCATCTGTCTGATGTCATGCACGGCAAGCAATTGGATAAACTAACAAACATGATGGCAAAACCCGTACTTTTTACAATTAAGCCAAACGGCGCAATCGAACAGCAAGTGTTTGCCGGCAGCAGTGAGTTTCCGAAAGTGCACGGTCATTTAGTTGGGCTGCGTAATCAGCATTTATTTTATATTTCATCGCAAGCTGACAGCCTATGGAACGATACCGTCACGCGATTAAATACTGATACTGGCCAGCAAGACAGCTACTTCTATGGCGAAGATTTTCTAATCGAAGAACATCTTAGCGTCTGCCCGCAGCAAAAAGCCGGTACTGGATATATAATAGGAACCGCGCTGCACGTTCCCAGTAAACGCAGCTGCTTAAACGTCTTTAAAGAAGACAGGATCACCGATGGCCCGATTGCCAGAGCCTGGCTGTCTCATCACTTACCATTAGGTTTTCACGGCCACTTTGTCGCCAGCTAATGCGATAACCAAGGGATAAGATAAATGCTCTTATCCCTATTGCCCAATTAATGCTCGCTGTTTTGCTAACGGGCTGTGCTTTACCCAGTAAAATAAATACATCATGATCACTTTGGTGAGTCCACTGGTCACCGCCAGCACCATCAATGGCCAGCCATTAGCTAGCCCCATAGATAAGGCAAAGGCAATTGTCGACAGATCCATAGCAAAAATAAACTGACTCATTTTTAAATTCACTGCGCCGGTAACACCAGATCTAACAATCAAACGTATCTGATGATAGTAACCCTGAGCGAGCAGCAGGGAAATTAGCAAAATTAACGACGTCGAAACCAAACGCCCCTGGTCAATATAGCGTTCACCAAATAATAATCCGACACCGCCAAGCAGCAATAAGCTAACGGCAATAACCAATACCAAGTGGGACGCTTTATTTTTTCTGTCATGCCAGATCTGATACAAGATCATTGCCACTAATAACGCGGCAATCAGCCGAGGCCAGACGATATAATGATTAAAAGGCGCTATCGAATAGCCGTAAACAAAAAATGAAAAATACGCGAGAAAACTCACTGAAAATTGATTGAGCGATAGCTGCGCAGTAACGCTTTCTTCGAGCCTTTGCTGGCAATTTTTACGTTCGAGCACAGTACGCAACTGCGCATAAACACCAATTAAACTTAAAAAAATACACAGGGTATTTAGCCCACCAAAAAAATCATAGTAAGACATTTATCAACTCATCCTTTGAAATATTGTCGACAATTTATATCAAAACCCACATAAACTCCAGAACAAAATTTCATAATCGCAATGATTGTCGACAATAATTAAGATGATAATGAAAATAAATTAAAAAAGCTCCCGTTGGGCAACAGGAGCTTTAAATAAACACTGATACACTATCGTACTAATTTTTCCCCATTAATACCTGCTGAAAACGCTTTGCCAATACCACACCTGGCACTTGCTCAACATCCGTTAAGCTCGCCTGCAATGCCATCAGGCGATCTTCAGGTTTAGGATGAGTTTTATACAAAAGTGCCAAGCTAGTGTCATCGGCGGCGATAGCTTCAACCACCTGCAAACTACTGACATAGGCAAATGGGTCATAACCGGCACGAGCCAGCAATGCCAGCCCGGCTTTATCCGCCATTAATTCATCCCCCCGATCCAGGCCTTTGCTGTAGAGATCCTGCGCAGCATTAGTGACAGTTTTTGCCCAGGCGGCATATTCGCGCTTTTTACTGTCAGCGCCGGTATTCGCCTGATAAGCGTCGGCGGAAACAAACAAGGTTTCGGTAACCGCACTGCGCAGTGCCCCACTTTTTATCGCCTCAAGATGATGCTGCAAGGTAACATGGCTGATCTCATGCGCCAGCACGGCTGCCAGTTCCGCTTCACTGTTTAGTTGTTGCAACATGGAGGATGTAATAAAAACAAAGCCACCCGGCGCAGCAAAGGCATTTATCGCATCACTGTCAATGACGCCAAACTGCCACGGCAAATCAGGCCTTGAAGAATGCAGCGCCAGCCACATACCGACATCGTTAACATATTGGTTTATCGCCTTGTTGTTATGTAACGGCCGAACGCCGAGTAACACCGCGGAAATATTTTGCCCAAACTGGATCTCCTGCTCTTGATCGATATTATTGGCATCCCAGAGTTTAACCCCTTGATTAACCAGGCGGCCAACGTCGAGATTACCAATTTTCAGCCCAGTGCTTTGGCATGAAGAAAGCAGCACCAGCAATAAAATCGCTATTAATTGTTTCATCACCGCCTCCTAATCTTTTTTCACGTCAGTCGAGACTGATAGGTTAGGCTTGATCTTGCCTGAACGGGCAAATGCCTTGGCACGCTTGGCATTGCCCTGGTAACTGGCCAATAGTATTAACTGATTGAGATCGGCTTTCGCCGCTTTTAATGCTTCTTCGTCAAACCCGCGAATGCCGGTTGATGCCGTCGGCGCCGCTTGTTTAGTCAAACTATCAAAGACACTCTTCACGCCAAGCTCTCCCTGGCGTTTCATCACACCAACAAACCTGACACTGAGCATTTTCACCCAACCCTGCTGATCATCATCGGTAAACACCTGATACCAGGCGCGCTGACGCTGCGCAACATTAACCTGGTCATTTTCCATCAGCTTGCTCAGCACTTCACTTTGATGTTGCGGTTTTTTATAAAGCTCAGTATTGCCGATTAATTTTCCTGGTTTTCCCTGCTGCTGCTTTGCTACTGCATTTAACGCGCAAGATAACACCAAGGCTAAGAGCATAAATATCACTGTTTTCATACTATCTCCTAAACGGTTGATATAACTTAACACTTGCTTGTCGGCCCTTGACCTGGAATTCACCTTGTTCTTCAAAATCAAACGCCTGTTTTGCCAGCAACATGGTTTGCTCAGAGACTAAAATACGGCAACGATTTTTAGTTAAGCCCTCTATTCTGCTGGCCAGATTCACTGCATCACCGATCACAGTATAGTCAACTCTTTGTTTTGTACCGACTAATCCTGCTATCGCTTCGCCACTATGAATACCGATGCCGATATCAAAATGCTGTAAATGCTCAGGTAAGCTGCGTTTAAAGGCGAGCAGGTTATCTTGCATCAATAGTGCGGCATTGATCGCATCAACTGCCTGGCTGTCACTGGCAATCGGTGCGCCCCAAAACGCCATGATGCAGTCGCCAATAAATTTATCTAAAGTGCCATTAGTTGAAAAAATCACCGCCACCTGAGAAGAAAAATAATCATTAAGCAGTTTTAGTACTTGCTTCGCCGAGTGCTGCTCGGATAACTCAGTAAAGCCGCGAATATCGGAAAATAAAATGGTTAAGGAAGTTTTTTGATTGAGAAAACTGGCCTCCAGCTTGCCTTCCGATAACAAGCTCAGCACCACCTTAGGGTCGAGAAAGCGGCCAAACATCGACAGCGCCTGACGCCGCTGTAAAAACTCCAAATAACCAAAAACAAAAGCAAACAACACGCCGGCAAATGTCGCCAGAATTAACGGCGCGGCAATAAAAAGCACATAATTTTGTGCCATAAAATAAAGATTTAAATACCAGCTAGCTAACCAGCTCACGCCGAGCACAGAAAACAGCGCCAACAGCTGACGGGAATATTGCGTCAGATAATAAAAGCTCAGTCCAATAACCATTATGATAATGCCTGCCAACAAGGCCTGTTGCTGCCAGTTTGCCTGACGGTAATAATCATTATGTTTAATATTATCCAGCGCGGTTGCCAGCATATAAACCCCCGGCAGGTTATGGTTTATCGGGGTAGTTCTGCCATCATATAAGCCTGCGGCCGTGGCGCCAATTAACACAGTTTTATCAGCAAACTGTTGCAAAAATTTTTCATCTTGTTCAAGTACTGCGCGATAAACATCGACATAGGAAAACGTCTGATACGGCTGATAAATATCGCCCCGCCAATTCACGAGAATACGAGATTGCCCGGGTAAACCCGATAAGTTATCGACAGCAAGTGTTGCCGCTAACGATGGAATTTTCCATGTCTGGTAATGCTGGTAAACATCATAATAGCGGCCAACACCATCAAGCTCAGCATGATAATTAATGCTGCCAAGTCGCCAGTGCTCAGGTGAGATAGCCAGCGGCAAGAGTAACGACGCCTGGTTTTGTTGCTTCAACTTATCCGGGGAAAACTGTGCCCAGTTAGTGATAAAATTAGCGTTATCGCTGGGCTCTGGCCGAATAGCGGCGAGTGCTAACATCGAAAAGTAGACATTTTGATACTCGATTAACACTTCGTTGAGGTAGCTGTCGGCATCCGGGCGATAGACATCTTTTTCGGCAAATAAAATATCAAAGGCAATGGCTTTAGGCTCTACCCTCTGCAAACCTTCGAGCAATTCGGCATGCACGCTGCGTGGCCACACCCAGCGGCCGGCAACTGGCATCATTTGCTCTAAGCTAAAGTCATCAAGTGCAATCACGACAATTTGCGGATCAGCAGTACTCTTTGACAAACGACTAGTCACTTGTTGATCGAAGAGATAATAATCAGCACGCAACAGCCACTGATAATAAAGCGCTAACAAACTCACTAACATTAAACCGAGTAGCAGCGAAGCAATAATAGATTTTTTTTTACCTGAAAATTTCACATTCAGCTTTTTCTTATTATGGCAGTTAATAACTAAGCTTAATCCAAGCTGATGATAAATCGAGCGAAGACTGAATGATTTTTTTGCTTTGTTGCAGGAAAAAATCTAATAGGATTCTATACTTAATCCAATAATAAAGATCCTTTGGTTCAAAGAGACGCAAATGGAAAATATTGAGCATTTTATTGAAATAGGTATCGCCCTATCGACCGAAAAAGATCACCGGGTGTTACTGGAAAAAATTCTACTCAGTGCGATGGAGCTCTCCAATGCCGACGGCGGTACTATCTACTCAGTGAACGACAAACAGGAATTAGTGTTTGATACCTTAATCAATAAAAGTCTGGGCATTCATTGGGGCGGCACCACAGATAAGTCGATAGATATTCCGAGCATTCCGCTATATATCTATCAACAGCCGAATGAATCAGCGTTAGTTTCCATTGCCGCGACCAGAGGCAAAGTGATCAATATCAAAGACGCCTACCATGTCGAAGAATACGACGTCACTGCCGCCAAGGAAATGGATAAAAAAAACGGTTATCGTACTAAGTCGGTTCTAACCTTGCCGATGAATAATCATGAAAATGATTTAACCGGCGTGCTACAGCTGATCAATGCCACGGATTCAGATCATCAGGTGATAGAATTTAGTCCAGCCATCGAAAGGTCAATACGGGCACTAAGCTCGTTGGCGGCAGTGATCATCACCAACAAACAACTAATCGATCAAATGGAAGCATTATTTGGTTCGTTTTCTCAGCTGATCGCCTATGCGATAGACAAAAAATCGCCCTACACTGGTGGCCACTGCCGCCGGGTACCGGAAATTACCATGTTATTGGCCAGGGCTTGTCATGAGATAAAACACGGTCCATTGGCGGAATTTTCACTATCTGACGAAGATTTTCACGAGCTCAGCGTCGCGGCCTGGTTACATGATTGCGGTAAAGTGGCAACACCTGAATATGTCATGGATAAGGCGACCAAGCTCGAAACGGTATTCGATCGCATTAATCTGATAGTCGCCCGACTGGAAATCGCGGCACTGAATATCAGTCACAGCAGCAAGTACGACGCTAATGAAAAAGCTCGGCGTTTAAAACAGTTATCCAGCGATCGAGAGTTTTTAATCCATGCTAATAAGGGCGGCGAATTTTTTGACGATGAGAAAATCAACCGGGTCTACCAAATTGCGAAAACTTATCAGGTTACCATTAACAGTGTTACCCAGCCGGTTATTTCCGACGATGAAGTCTACAATTTAATCACCAAACGAGGCACGCTAAATGATAAAGAACGCCGTATTATTAACGGCCATATGGATGTTACCGTCGATATGCTAGAGGCGATGCCGTTTCCCAAACACCTGAAGAATGTTCCGGAATATGCCTGCGGCCATCACGAAAAAATGGATGGCACTGGCTACCCGAAAGGACTGAAACGCCACCAAATGTCGATACCTGCACGTATTATGGCAATCGCCGATGTTTTTGAAGCGTTAACCGCCAACGACAGGCCTTATAAGCCGCCAAAAACCCTAACCGAAACGCTCACCATAATGGATAGAATGAAGGAAAACGATCATTTAGATCCCGACTTATATGATGTATTTAGAGAGCAAAAAGTCTACTTAAGCTTTGCCAATAAATTTTTGGACAAGAGTCAGATTGATTTGAGCTAGCCAGAAACTGACTCGCCATAAAAATAATCCAAAGTTTTTGTGTGAAAAAAAGCCCGGCTTGATTCGCAAGCCGGGCTTTCGTTCATCAAAGACTTGTACTACATGTTAGGATAGTTAGGACCACCTGCACCTTCAGGTGTCACCCAGGTAATGTTTTGGCTAGGATCTTTAATATCGCAGGTTTTACAGTGAATGCAATTTTGCGAATTAATGACAAACTTCTGGCCATCTTCCGCTTCTTCCACCTCATACACCCCTGCTGGGCAATAACGCTGCGCAGGCTCAGCATATTTAGGCATGTTCACCGTTAACGGAATAGCAGCATCTGCTAATTTTAAATGACAAGGCTGCTCTTCTTCATGGTTGGTATTGGATAAAAATACTGAAGAAAGCTTATCAAAACTTAATTTATTATCCGGTTTAGGATAATTAATCACCGGGCATTCAGATGCTAGCTTTAACTGCTCATGATCTTTTGATTCATCTTTAAAGTTAACCGGTAATTTTCCACCGAAGAAATTTTGATCTACTGTATTAAATACCCCACCCCAGAAGGTACCAAATTTATGCATCGCCGGACCAAAATTACGGGTATTATATAACTCGTCATATAACCAGGACGCTTTGTATTTATCTGTATAAGCGGTTAAGTCTTTACCGCCTTGATCACCGGCTACTAACGCTTCAACAATAACTTCTGCCGCTAACATACCGGATTTCATCGCGGTATGATTACCTTTGATCTTGGCAAAGTTAATAGTGCCGGCATCACAACCGACTAAAATACCACCAGGCATCGTCATTTTTGGTAATGAGTTAAAACCGCCTTTTGCCATGGCACGTGCACCATAAGAAATCCGCTTACCGCCTTCAAGGTACTGGGCAATTTTCGGGTGATGCTTATAACGCTGAAATTCATCAAATGGGCTTAAGTGCGGGTTACTGTAATTCAAATCGATAATCAAACCGACAAACACCTGGTTATTTTCTGCATGATATAAATAACCACCGCCGGTGGTGTCTTTATCCAATGGCCAGCCCGCAGTATGAACCACTAAACCTTCCTGGTGTTTTTCCGGGTCTATGTCCCAAATCTCTTTAAAACCTATACCATAATGCTGCGGTGAACTATCTTTATCTAGCGCAAACTTGGCGATCAGCTCTTTACCTAAGTGACCCCGACAACCTTCAGCAAATACCGTATATCTAGCGCGCAGTTCCATGCCAGGCACATAAGAGTCTTTTGGATTGCCTTCAGTATCTAGTCCCATATCACCAGTGATTACCCCAGCAACACTACCGTCTTCATTATAAAGTACTTCTTGAGCCGGAAATCCTGGAAAAATTTCAACACCTAACTGCTCTGCCTGCTCGGCTAGCCAGCGGCACATGTTCCCCATACTGGTAATATAGTTACCTTTATTGTGCATGGTTTTTGGCACGCTGAAACCTGGGAGTTTAATCGCGCTATCTGCGCCGTTAAATAAATAGATATCGTCGCTGTTAACCTGTGTGTTAAGCGGCGCACCTTTTTCCTGCCAGTCTGGGAACAATTCATTGAGCGCTCTTGGCTCAAATACCGCGCCGGATAAGATATGCGCCCCCACTTCCGACCCTTTTTCGACAACGCAAACCATCAGCTCTTGTTCTTTTTCTTGAGCCAGTTGCATTATACGACATGCCGTAGATAAACCGGCGGGCCCTGCCCCGACGATCACTACGTCAAATTCCATCGATTCGCGTTCCATAATTCCCCCCAAAATTGTTTCACTATTGAAATTCAAACGCACGTTTGATTTTCAAACACCTGTTTGATAATATCATACCTCTAGAATTTTCGTCAGTAAATACTATGCTGTAAAAGACCCATTTACTGATCTAAAACATATTCGCTCATTTTGACGCTAACTTTACGTTGACGCACACGTTATCTCACAGTAGTCTTTTGAGCCAATACTGAGGTCTAGTCTTGGATAAGAGTAGACTTAAAATTACAACAAGCATAATCAGAGGCAACGATGAAAGTATTAGTACCCATCAAACGTGTCATCGACTATAACGTCAAAGTTCGCGTCAAAGCTGATAACAGCAATGTCGATCTCGCGAACGTAAAAATGGCTATCAACCCATTTTGTGAAATTGCGGTAGAAGAAGCCGTAAGATTAAAAGAGGCAGGCACAGCAACCGAAGTTATTGCCGTATCTATCGGCGATAAAGCTTGCCAGGAGCAACTGCGTACTGCGTTGGCTTTAGGCGCAGACCGCGCGATTCAAATCGATACCGACCAAAATTTAGATTCTTTGCATGTCGCCAAACTATTACAAAAAATCGTAGAAGAAGAGCAACCTCAACTGGTTATTTTAGGCAAGCAGTCAATCGACAGCGATAACAACCAAACCGGTCAAATGCTTGCTGCATTAACCGGTATGCCTCAAGGTACGTTCGCGTCAGAAGTTAAGATTGACGGCGACAAAGTTAATGTAACTCGTGAAGTAGATGGCGGCTTACAAACGGTTACGCTTAACTTACCTGCCATTGTTACTACAGATTTACGTTTAAATGAACCACGTTATGCGTCATTACCGAATATTATGAAAGCTAAACGTAAGCCATTAGATGTCAAAGCAGCCGCAGATTTTGGTATTGATTTAACACCTCGTTCGACCTTAATTAAAGTGACTCCTCCTGCCGAACGTCAAGCGGGCATCGTAGTTGAAACTGTCGATGAGTTAGTAGAAAAATTAAAAAATGAAGCCAAGGTGATCTCATGAGCATTTTAGTATTTGCCGAATACGACAATAACGAATTAAAAGCCGATACGCTTAAAACAGTTGCCGCAGCACAAGCCATTGGCGGTGATATCGATATTTTAGTTGCAGGTAGCAACTGTGGTGCAGTTGCCGAACAAGCAGCGAAAGTTAATGGCGTTAATAAAGTATTAGTTGCCGATAACCCGGCTTATGAGCATCAACTGGCAGAAAACGTTAGTTTATTAATGACTGAGCTTGCAGCAGATTATGATCACATTATCGCCACCGCATTAACCACAGGCAAAAACTTTATGCCGCGTGTTGCCGCATTACTAGATGTGGCGCAAATCTCTGACATTATCGGCGTTGAGTCTGCGGACACTTTTGTTCGCCCTATTTATGCCGGTAACGCCATTGCGACCGTACAAAGCTTAGATAGCAAAAAAGTGATCACTGTCCGAGCTACGGCATTTGATGCTGTAGCTACTGACGGCAATGCAGAGATCGTTACCCTTGATAAAGCAACAGATGCTGGCACTTCAAGCCATGTCAGTGATGAATTAACTGTTTCTGAACGCCCAGACTTAGGCGCTGCCAGCGTGGTTATCTCCGGTGGTCGTGGTATGCAAAATGGTGAGAACTTTAAACTGTTAGAAGGCATTGCCGACAAACTTGGCGCAGCAATTGGCGCATCACGCGCCGCGGTTGATGCTGGCTTTGTTCCTAACGATATGCAAGTAGGTCAAACTGGTAAGATTGTTGCCCCTGACCTCTATATTGCGGTAGGTATTTCAGGTGCAATTCAGCATTTGGCCGGGATGAAAGATTCAAAAATCATCGTCGCAATTAACAAAGACGCCGAAGCGCCTATTTTCCAGGTTGCTGATTACGGTATTGTCGCTGACTTATTTGATGTTTTACCTGAGTTTGAAGCCAAGCTTTAATCCCTGATCACGAGTCACAAATAAAAAACCAGCTTCCGGGCTGGTTTTTTTTATTAAATTATTTATCATAACTCGGTTATTTATTGAGATTGAGCATTTCCTATGTCCTGGCAAGATCAACTATCCAACTTGGTTTATTCCACCGATAAAGGCCGAATAAAAAAAGAAAAAGCCCCTACTGTTACTCCAAGTGACGGCATTGCTAAAGTGCGCCGGGAAACCAAAGGAAGAAAAGGTAAAGGGGTCATTGTTATCAGTGATTTAGGGTTAGCGCCTAAAGCATTAAAAGATCTGGCCAGCAAATTGAAAAAAAGTTGCGGCACCGGCGGTAGCGTGGTTGATGAAACCATAGAAATACAAGGTGATAAACGCGACACCATTAAAGCCATATTGGAAAAAGAAGGCTTTAAAGTTAAATTCATTGGCGGCTAAAAGCCACTGCCATATTCCCATTAAGAGCATAATTTATGAATAGCATCCAACCGAGTGACTTATCAATTTTATTGGTTGAGCCTTCTGACACCCAGAGCAAAATCATTATCAATCAGCTGAAATCTCATGATATTACTCAAATAACCCTGGCAAAAAGCCTTGAGCAGGCAACGAGTATTATAGCGCGCCATCATTACGATTTGATCGCCAGTGCCATGTATTACCCGGATGGTATGGCGCTAGAACTACTGAAACAAATAAAAAATTCAGATCGCAATCAGGAATCGGCATTCATGCTGGTTTCAAGTGAATATAAAAGAGAAAGCCTGGAAGAGTTTAAGCAATCTGGCGTGGTCGCGATATTACCTAAGCCATTTACCAGCGATCATTTGCATGCCGCAATTAATAACACTATCGATTTACTGTCAGCCGATGAAATGGAACTGGAATATTTTGACGTTCATGAAATTCGCGTGCTTTTAGTTGATGACAGCAGACTGGCACGCAATCATATTCGCCGAGTACTTAATAACTTAGGTTTGTTAAAAGTCACCGAAGCCGTCGATGGGCAACACGCCATCGATATTCTAAACGATCAAATGTTTGATTTGATCGTGACTGACTTTAATATGCCGGAAGTCGATGGCCGAGCCTTGTCAAAATATGTCAGAGAGCAAAGCCAGCAATCCCATGTGCCGATATTAATGGTCACCAGTGAAAGTAACGACACCCATCTCGCCAATATTGAGCAAGATGGCGTCAATGCCCTGTGTGATAAGCCATTTGAACCGCAATACGTTAAACAAATTCTCTATCGTTTACTTGAGCATTAATAAATTATCGATGGCTGCTAAGTGATAATACAGTTTCGCTATTATCACTTAATACCATAAGCCCTTAATTTCATAGCAATTTTATTGTGGGAGACCTTAAGGCGCTCAGCGAGTTTTCTGGTGGTCGGATAATAGGGATACAACTGCTCTAGCAAACGGCACTCAAACTCTGCCTGTGCACTCGCCCAGTCTATAACTTCTTGTTCATTAACTGGGGTTAACAAATCACTATCGCTAGCATCAAACAATACTGTTTGCACCTGAGCCGCGGTAATTTTTTCTTCTTCATTTAACGCGATTAACCTGAAAATAACATTTTCCAGTTGTCGGATGTTACCTGGCCAATGAAAGCTGGTGAGTAAATTCATCGCTTCAATAGCGACCTTAGGCGGCGTTAGCTTAAATTGAGTTGCGGCATTTTGAATAAAATGCTCGACTAATAAAACGATATCTTCAGCACGATCTTTTAATGACGGTAATTCCAGCCGTAATACATTTAACCTATAATATAAATCTTCGCGAAATTTTTCTTTTTCAATAGCTTCAAACATATTGGCGTTGGTTGCAGCTACAATACGCACATCAGTTTTTTGTACTTTACTGGATCCTACTTTTAAAAACTCGCCGTTTTCTAAAACACGTAGCAAACGTACTTGAGTGGTTAACGGTAATTCGCCAACTTCATCTAAAAAAATGGTGCCGCCATCTGCAAC
>CAZUHQ010000039.1:0-30831 GCA_964620605.1 uncultured Thalassotalea sp. | reverse complement strand
GGTCCAGTGATACGAATCAAAGAAGTCAATATTTTTTGAATAATAAGCTCAGAATTACGAAAGACAGCGAAATCAGATGCTTGGTCATTATTTTGTTGAAATGATTTTTTAAACTGAACATTTTCATGATTTACAAAATATTCAGCATTAAATCCTGAACACTGATGATGAAAATCGCTCAACAAACACACTAAGTAATCCACCCATCCTTCATCATAATGATCTCCGTGTGCAATATGATTGTCAAGATCAAGATCAGTGCTCCCAATAGCATGATCATGTCGATAGTGATGATTACTCTCGGCAAGGCCTTCACAGTGAATTTCACAATGAGGGGTTAACGAATGACTAAAGCCTAACAAATAAGCAAATAGTAAAGTGATTGATATGCCAGATTTAAGTACCTTCACTGAATCAAAGATATGATTTTTTATTGGACTTACAGATGTAAATCTTCAAGCAATGTTTACTAATTAGGTTCAAAATTAAGTTATAGATTTAATAATTAAAATAGATGTTCTTTTTCTTTTCATTGTTTTAGGAGTTTTTTTCATTAAACAAAATATTTCTTGTAACTTTGCGTTACACCATAAGTGTAAAATGAAAATTAGATTCGGACATAGAATATCAGCTGCACTTCTTGCGGTTTTAATGCTAAGCTCTTCTTTTGGCTTGTCTATGGACGTTCACTTTTGTGGAGGAGAGATTAAAAGCTTCAGTTTTTTTGGACAAGCTGAAAAATGCGAAATGTCTGAAGCAAAAATAGAGAAAAAGTCGTCAAAGCACGCCTGTTGTCAGTCTGAAGAGAGTACTAAAATTCAAGAAACTAAGAATTGTAATCATAGCTCTGAGGTAAAAGGAAATTGCTGTCATAATGAAACTTTTAGTATTGATGTTTCTGATTCTTACGAAGGAGATCAGTTCACTTTGAACTTAAATCATTCTTTAGTTTTTACTTCTCATAGTTTTAATACTCAATTCACTTTCTCTGATTTCAAAAGTGAATTAGATTACTTCCATTATTATCACCCCCCTCCTTTGGATCAGGACGTTCAGGTTCTGTTTCAAGTCTTTAGAATTTGATTTTATTTTTTGATAACGCTCAGCATCTTATAGATGTTTGGGCTTTTTGTGTTTGTCAAAAAAAATAAAGTCATGTTAAATAATATCATAAAATTTTTCCTTGACAATAAATTAGTAGCATGGATATTACTAGGTTTATTTGTCATTTGGGGTTTAGTAACAGCTCCTTTTAATTTCGATTCTGATTGGTTACCCAGAGATCCCGTTTCTGTGGACGCAATTCCTGATATAGGTGAAAATCAGCAAATAGTTTTCACTCAATGGATGGGACGATCTCCTCAAGATGTAGAAGATCAAATTACTTATCCATTAACTTCTGCTCTATTAGGGATTCCAGGAGTTAAAAGTGTTCGAAGTAATTCAATGTTCGGATTTTCAAGTATTTATTTAATATTTGAAGAGGATATTGAATTCTACTGGAGTCGAAGTAGAATACTAGAAAAACTTAATTCCCTTCCAGCCAATTTGTTACCTGATGGGGTACAGCCTTCTTTGGGTCCTGATGCAACAGCATTGGGTCAAATTTATTGGTACACGTTAGAAGGACGGGATAATAATGGACAACCCACAGGAGGTTGGGATTTACATGAGCTAAGAAGCATCCAAGATTTCTATGTGAAAAATGCCTTACAATCGTCAGGTGGTGTTTCCGAAGTTGCTTCAATTGGAGGCTTTGTCCAAGAATATCAAATTGATGTTGATCCAGACAAGATGAAAGCTTATGATGTGAGTCTTGCTCAAGTTATGAAAGCTGCAAAGGAAAGCAACTTGGATATTGGGGCACAGACTCTTGAGATAAACATGGCAGAGTATTTTGTGCGTGGACTGGGATATGTAAAATCATTGAATGATATTGAACAGGCTGTTGTTAAAGTTTCTGAAAATGTACCTATAAGAATTAAGGATGTTGCAGTTGTGCATCTTGGACCGAAAACAAGAAGAGGGATTCTTGACAAGTCTGGAGCACCTGCTGTTGGTGGTGTGGTTGTAGCTAGATATGGTGCAAACCCATTGGAAGTAATAAATAATGTCAAAACCAAAATACTTGAAATAGAAAATGGTTTACCCTCAAAAACGCTAGATGATGGAACAGTCTCAAAAGTAACTATCGTCCCTTTTTATGATAGAACACAATTAATTAATGAAACGATTGGTACTCTGGAGGAAGCACTAACACTAGAAGTACTTATTACAATTATTGTTGTAATCTTGATGCTTTTAAATCTAAAGTCTTCTTTATTGATTTCTGCATCACTCCCAGTGGCTGTGTTGATGTGCTTTATTGCTATGCGATATACAGGGATTGATGCAAATATAGTTGCACTTTCAGGTATAGCCATTGCGGTTGGTACAATGGTAGATATGGGTATTGTTTTAACGGAGAGTATGATTGCTCAGATGAAAGTAGCACCACCTGAACAGTCTATTCAGAAAACCGTTTACTTGGCTACAACTGATGTAGCATCAGCTGTTATTACAGCTGTAGCAACAACAATTGTTAGTTTTTTACCTGTTTTCACTATGGAAGCAGCTGAGGGGAAGCTTTTCCGTCCTTTGGCATTTACAAAGTCATTTGCTTTACTGGCATCTATCATCTTAGCAATTACCATTTTGCCTGCGCTTGCTACCAAATTGTTCAGTTTTAAAAGTAAGGGGAAAATTTCGCAGTATTTCACAAATGGTGGCTTGGTTATTTTATCAATTGTACTGCTTTTTACGGATTATTCTTTCATTGGATTTTTTGGAGTTATCATAGGATTGGGTGGAATAATTACAACATACGCTAAAGATGAAAAGTCAGAATTATGGAATCTTCGTTTTGAGTATGTAAAAAATATCACCTATGCGATTTTAGTAGCATGGTTACTAGCCAAAATATGGATGCCTCTCGGTGTCTCGAAAAGCGAATTACAAAACTTTTTATTCGTAGTAATTGTGATTGGCGTATTAATAGGATCTTTTTATGTAATCATATATTACTATGAGAAAATATTACGATTCCTTATTAAGATTCGTGCGGTATTCATTGGGTTACTAATTCTCCTTTTATTCGCAGGGTATTCCATCTTTAAAAATACGGGGCAAGAATTTATGCCATCCCTAAACGAAGGGTCTTTCTTGTTAATGCCAACATCTATGCCTCACGCAGGAATGGAGATGAATGAGGCTAATTTGAGGTTGCTCGATATGTCTGTAAACTCTATTCCTGAAGTTGAAATGGTGGTTGGTAAAGCAGGAAGAGTTGAAAGTTCCCTTGATCCTGCTCCAATGTCTATGTACGAAAATATCATTTCATATAAATCTGAATATAAGTTGGATGAGAATGGTCATAAAATTCGATTTAAGGTTGATGAAAATGGGAATTACGTATATAACGAAAAGGATGAATTAATTCCTGATAAAAATGGTCAGTATTTCAGACAATGGAGAGACCATATTCAATCTCCAGACGATATCTGGGAAGAAATTGTAAAAGCTACTAAATTACCCGGTATAACCTCTGCTCCAAAACTACAACCAATTGAGACGAGATTAGTAATGCTCCAAACGGGAATGCGAGCTCCAATGGGAATTAAAGTCAAGGGTAATGATTTAAAAACAATTGAAGAGTTCGGGTTGAAGCTGGAAATGTTTTTAAAGGAAGTTGATGGAGTTAAAGCGTCAGCAGTTTTTGCAGAAAGAATTGTGGGTAAACCTTACCTAATGCTTAACATAAACAGAGATGTAATTAGTAAACATGGGTTAAGTATTCAGGAAGTTCAGAATCAAATTCAGGCAGCTATCGGTGGTATGGTTATGACATCTACAGTGGAAGGTAGAGAAAGATATGGAATTCGTGTAAGATACCCCTTGGAACTTAGAAATGATCCTGAAAAAATAAAAAACATTTATGTGACTAGTTCTAATGGGACACAAATTCCACTTGGAGATTTAGTTGAAATTGAATATGAACAAGGTCCACAATCAATAAAAAGTGAAGATGGATTTTTAGTCGGTTATGTACTGTTCGATAAAGAAGATGGGTATTCTGAAGTTGAATTGGTTAATAAAGCTCAGAATTACCTTAATGACAAGATTGAGTCTGGAGTTTTGAAAGTACCAAATGGAATTACTTACCAATTTGCAGGAAATTATGAGCAGCAACTAAGGGCAAATAAACGTTTGGGAATTGTTATACCAATAGCTCTCATTTTGATCTTTTTAATCCTTTATTTTCAATTTAAATCGGTTATCACCTCATTATTTGTCTTTTCAGGTGTTTTTGTTGCCTTCTCTGGTGGATTTATTATGATTTGGCTCTATGGGCAAGGATGGTTCATGGACTTTGATTTTTTTGGAGCGAATATGCGTGAACTTTTCCATATGGGTACGATTAATTTGAGCGTAGCAGTTTGGGTAGGTTTTCTTGCTCTATTCGGTATTGCTACAGATGATGGAGTTTTAGTCGCAACATTCCTGAAGGATAGCTTTAAGGACAATAAACCAAAAAACCTAGGTCAGATTGAAGATGCGGTCGTTGAAGGCGGGCTAAGAAGAGTTAAACCTGCAATGATGACGACAGCCACAACAATACTGGCATTACTCCCTGTTCTCACATCTACTGGAAAAGGATCTGACATTATGTTGCCAATGGCAATACCTTCTTTTGGGGGGATGGTGTTAAATATGATAACCATGTTTACTGTACCTGTACTTTATTACACTTGGAAGGCAGGAGCATATAAATGGGGTAGAAATCGAAAAAAAAAATAAACAATGAGAATTATGAAGAATACATATAAAATCATACTCACATTTACCCTCACTTTGTTATTTCAATTTGGAGTAAATGCTCAAACTCTGGATTCTTTATTTCAATTGGCAGTTGAAAATAATTCAGAGTTAAAGGCAGTTAATTCAGAGTTTCAATCAATTTTACTGAAACAAGACCAAGTGAGTCAATTGCCTAATCCTCAAATTGGCGTTGGAGTACCAATTCTTCGTCCTGAAACTCGGTTAGGACCTCAAGTAATGATGGTGAGTGCAACACAAATGTTTCCGTGGTTTGGAACTTTTGACGCAAAAAAAGAGGTTGTTCTACAAATGTCTAAAGCAAAATATGAAGAGCTTTCAGCTATTAAGCTTGATTTGTTCTATCAAATTAAGGTAGCATATTTTAAAATTCAATTTTTATCTCAAAAAGAACACCTCTATGAAGAGGCTATCTCGAATTATAAAACAATCGAGTCTATTGCCTTAGCTAAAGTTGAATCTGGTCAAGCAACATTAGCAGACGTTTTACGAATTCAAACAAAAGTTGAAGAATACACTAATTTAATGAAGCAAATTGAAAATGAGAAGACGGGCTTATATAGTCAAATAAATAATATCACTAATCAACCATTAGATCAGGAGGTGATAATAAAAGATAGTCTTGATTCCGATTTGATTTCGTATGATTTAGAAAGTTATCGGATTAAAATTGAGAATCATCATCCACTACTAAATAAATTGAATTATCAAATTGCTGCTTCTGAAAGTAGAATTATTGAAGATCAGAAAAATAATCTACCTACAATTGGAATTGGGGTTGACTACAGTTTAGTAAATCAAAGAACAGATGCAGATCCACTAAATAATGGAAGAGATATTTTAGTTCCTAAGGTTATGGTCAGTATTCCAATTTACCGAAAAAGTTATACCAGTTCAGTTAAAGAAGAGCAGTTATATCAGGAGTCAATTAATTTTCGAAAAGAGAACCTAACAGACCAAATGATAAGCAATATTATTTCTTATAAGGCTGAATATGACAATGCTAAATTGAACTTTGACCTTACAAAATCACAGATAGAAAAAATTTCCAGTGCGTATGAGATTCTATTGGGTAGTTATAGTGCAGATGGTAAAAAGATTGAAGAGTTATTATCTACTCAAAATGAATTAATAAATCTTAAACTGAAATCAGATTTCAGTGAATTAAACATGGCTATTTCAAAAGCTAAAATTGAACGATTAACTAATTATTAATCACTAATAAATAAAATAATGAAACATACATATAAAATATCGGGAATGACCTGCGGTGGTTGTAAGAGCCATGTCGAGAAAATACTCAAATCACATGAGTCAATAAAAGAGGTAAATATAGACTTAGAATCAGGTAAAGCTGACATAACATTTGATAAGCACGTCAATTTTGAAGAGTTAAAGAAGCTTTTCGAAGGGTCAAGTTATATGATTCATACAATGGATGAAAAGGTTATGCAGAAAAGTAAACCTGTCCCCGTAAAAGGAGCGAAGTACTACTGCCCCATGCATTGCGAAGGTGACAAGACGTATGACGAACCTAGGGATTGTCCTGTCTGTGGAATGGATTTAGTCCCTGAAGCTAAGCTCAAAACAAGTTCGCAAAAATATACTTGTCCAATGCACCCAGAAGTAGTTAAAGACGAAATGGGATCATGCCCAAAATGTGGAATGGATCTCGTTCCAATGGAAGCTGATGAAAGTGCTGAAGAAAAACAATACAAGACTTTGCTTAAAAAGTTTTGGATTGCTGTAGCCTTTACATTGCCCATTTTTATCATTGCCATGTCAGAGATGATTCCAAATAATCCTTTATATGACTTGCTAGCTATGAAGGATTGGAATTGGGTTCAGTTAATCTTATCTATTCCTGTGGTATTCTATGCTACGTGGATGTTTTTTAGACGAGCATATAGTTCTATTCGAACAATAAATCTGAATATGTTTACCTTAATTGGTATAGGAGCAGGTGCAGCTTGGCTATTTAGTTTGGGAGCAATATTATTTCCATCAATTTTCCCAGAAGATTTTAAAACAGAATCAGGAACCGTTCATGTGTATTTTGAGGCTGCAACAGTAATTTTAACGCTCGTTTTGCTAGGGCAATTATTAGAGGCAAAAGCTCATAGCAAGACAAATAATGCGGTAAAAGAGTTATTAAAATTAGCTCCTAACAAAGCGATTAAAATTGTTAATGGGGAAGAACAGGAAATTTCCATAGACGATATTAAAGTTGGTGATTTGTTAAGAGTTAAACCGGGAGACAAAATTCCTGTGGATGGTAAAATTGAAGATGGGGAAAGCTCTATTGATGAGTCAATGATAACGGGAGAACCAATTCCTGTTGACAAATCAAAAGGAGATAATGTAACATCAGGAACTATTAATGGAAATCAATCCTTTGTAATGAAAGCCGAAAAAATTGGTTCAGATACACTACTTTCTCAGATTATCCACATGGTTAATGATGCAAGCAGAAGTAGAGCCCCTATACAAAAGCTAGCGGATAAAATTTCAAGCTACTTTGTTCCAGCAGTAATATTAGTTTCTGTTTTAACATTTATTGCTTGGTATATTTTTGGTCCATCTCCTCAACTAGTATTTGCTTTTGTTAATGCCATAGCCGTTTTAATAATTGCTTGTCCATGTGCTTTAGGTTTGGCTACACCTATGTCTGTAATGGTTGGTGTTGGAAAGGGAGCGCAAGAAGGTGTTCTTATTAAAAATGCTGAATCATTGGAAAAAATGAACAAGATTGATGTGTTAATTATAGATAAAACAGGAACAGTTACAGAGGGTAAACCATCAGTTGAAGAAGTAAAATCATACGCAAACTTCAGTGCGGACGAATTAACGGTACTAGTAGCTTCTGTGAATAATCAAAGTGAACACCCTTTAGCAGAAGCTACGGTGAAGTTTGCTAAAAACAAGGAACTAAAACTGAAAGAGATTGAAGCTTTTAATTCAATTACTGGCAAGGGGGTTGAAGCTAAGATTGATGGAAAAAGGGTTTTAGTAGGTAATGATAAATTGATGATAGATAATAACATTACTCTTTCATCTGAGCTTAAAGATGAATCGCAAAAGGTAAAATCAAAAGGTAAAACCGTTCCTTATATTGCTGTTGAAAATGAGGTTGTTGGTTTTGTGGTTATTTCAGATGCGATAAAATCAACCAGTAAAAAAGCGATTCACCAATTGCACAGTATGGGTGTTGAAGTTATTATGATGACAGGAGACAACCAACATACAGCAAAAGCAGTAGCAGAAGAATTAAAACTTGATAATTATGTTGCAGATTGTCTTCCTGAGGATAAGCTTAATAAGGTAAAAGAATTACAAGGAAATGGGAAGATAGTTGCTATGGCAGGTGATGGCATAAATGATGCTCCTGCTTTAGCACTAGCCAATGTTGGTATTGCAATGGGAACAGGAACGGATGTTGCTATTGAAAGCTCAGAGATAACACTAGTAAAAGGAGACCTACATGGTATTGTAAAGGCACGAAACCTTAGTCATAAAGTAATGCGAAATATCAAGCAAAACTTATTTTTTGCTCTAGCCTACAATACTCTGGGAATTCCAATTGCAGCAGGCTTATTGTATCCAGTTTTTGGAACGTTACTTTCTCCAATGATTGCTGCACTTGCAATGAGCTTTAGCTCTGTGTCAGTGATTGCAAATGCACTTAGATTAAGAACTCAAAACATAAAATAAATTGAGATGAAAAAGTATTTAATATATACAAGCTTCTTGTTAGCAGGTCTGCTTTTAGGGTGGCTAATTTTTAGCAACTCTTCGAATAATGAGACTGTAACTGAACATAAGCATAGTGAAAGTGAGGAACAAATATGGACATGTTCTATGCACCCTCAAATACGGCAACCTGAACCTGGAGACTGTCCTATTTGTGGAATGGATTTAATTCCATTAGAGGAGAATTCTAACGAAAACCCTTTAGTCTTTTCCATGTCTGATGAAGCCGTTAAAATTGCCAATATTCAAACTACGAAAATTGGAGAAACAGGGAATTCTGAAAATGGGATTGCATTATCTGGGAAAATCAAACCTGATGAAACTGCTTCTTCAAGTGTTGTTACTCATGTTTCGGGAAGAATAGAAAAGCTCTATGTATCCTATACTGGACAATCAGTAGCTAAAGGGCAAAAGGTAGCTGAAATTTATTCGCCTCAACTGATTTCTGCCCAAAAAGAATTGATAGAAGCAAACAAAGTTAAATCCAGTAATCCAAGTTTATATAATGCAGCCTATAACAAGCTTAAAAATTGGAAATTAAATGATAATCAAATTGAATCAATTCTAAAAAGCGAATCAATTATTGAAACATTTAGCATCTATGCTCAATTCTCTGGAGTTATAAAGACGAAGAAAGTATCCGTAGGTGATTATCTAAAGGAAGGTGAGGTATTATTTGATTTACAGAGTCTTTCTAAAGTCTGGGCGGTGTTTGATGTTTATGAAACAGATCTAGCAAATGTAAAAATTGGTGATCCCGTAGAATTTACTACAACTAGTTACCCAGATGAAAAGTTCACAGCAAAAGTTAATTTTATTGACCCCCTGATCAATCCTTCAACAAGAACGATTTCTGTTCGGGCAAATATTCAAAATAACAACTCAAAATTAAAGCCAGCCATGTTTATAAATGGATGGGTTAAAGGCTCACCAAATCAAAAAGCAACCTTACTTGTACCTAAATCAGCAGTATTATGGACAGGTAAGAGATCTGTTGTGTACTTAAAACTGCCGAATCAGACAGTTCCTTCTTTTGAATATAGAAATATTGAAATCGGTGAAGCTATTGGAGATTCTTACAAAGTGATTTCTGGTTTAGAATCAGGCGATGAAGTTGTTACAAATGGTGCTTTTGTAATTGATGCTTCCGCTCAATTGAATAATCAATCCAGTATGATGAATCAGAATTTGGTGAACCCAAATGATAACTCCACATCATCCGAAATTCCAGATTATGTAGATCAAACTGATGAAAAATTTAAAGTTCAATTAAACGAATTACTTTCCACTTATTACAATTTAAAAGATGCTTTTGTAAATGATAAAGCGGATTTAGCAAATTCAGAAGCTAAAAACCTTTTAAAATCATTAGATAAAGTAGAAATGAAATTGTTAAAGGGTGATGCTCATATGTATTGGATGACGCAAAAAAACAATATTCAATTAAGTGGAGAAAAAATCGCCAATTCAAATGATATTAATGAACAAAGAAATCAATTCATATCTATGTCAAACGCTATGATCAATATTGTCAAGGCTTTTGGAGTAATCAATGTGTCGTACGAACAGTATTGTCCGATGGCTGATGATAATAACGGGGCATATTGGTTAAGTGAATCTAACAAAGTTTTGAATCCATATTTCGGATCAAGTATGTTGAATTGTGGAGAAATTAAAAATGAAATAAAATGAGGTTATTTATTATTAGCATTGGAATTATTTTGATTGGTTGTTCTCGAGGTCAAACTGAGGAAAAGTCATTAGAAGTAAATAAAATGGTTGTGACTGGGAAGATTCCCCCTAAGGTCGATAAAATTTATGTAAGTACCGTTAGTGAGAATGGTTGGGGAATTATTGATTCAATAATACCTTCAAATAGTCATTTTGACTTTGAATACAAATTGATTAATCCTGAAATGATTAGGTTGTCAAGCGATGAATTTAAATTCAATTTTTTTGGAGAAAACTCTCAGATCACTCTTGAAATTGATACTAGTTTTTCAGAATTATTAGTAACAGGTTCTGAAGTTCATAAAGAATGGTTGGCTTACGAAGCTCTTGAGAAAAAATTTGATAATCAACTTGATAGTCTTTATGAATCTTATTATCAGGCAAAGGAAAGTGATGATTATATTGCCATGGAAAATATAGAAGTGGATTATGATTCAGTTGAGGTTGAAAAGATGAAATTTATTCAGGAATTTATAGAGTCAAATTTCAACAGCTACATGAGTCCATACGTTTTCTCGAAAAATTACTATTACAGTTCGGATGTCGATTTTTTATCAAAAACTTTAGAAGGATTTTCTAATGCAAAAATTGAATCTAATCATTTGGCTCCAATCAAGAAACGAATTGAAGTCCTTAACAAAACAGCTGTAGGCAGTCCACTTCCTTTGTTTGCATTGCCAAATGTGCATGGAAAGCTAGTTAATAGTGAAGATTTTATTGGTCAATATGTGCTTATTGATTTTTGGGCGTCTTGGTGTGGACCTTGCAGAAAGGAGAATCCGAATGTTGTTAAAGCGTATAAATTATTCAAAGACAAAAATTTTACAATAATTGGTGTGTCACTTGATACTGATAAAGATAAATGGGAAACCGCAATAGAAAAAGATAAACTAACATGGAGTCAATTGAGCGACTTAAAGGGCTGGGATAATGAAGTAGCAAATGAATTTGGTGTCAAAAGCATCCCGTTCTCCATATTAGTTGATCCAAGTGGAAAAATAATTGCCAAAGATCTTAGAGGAGAGGAACTTCTCGAATTTTTAACTCAAAACATAAAATAAAACAAAATGAAAAAGTCAATTTTAAAAATGATTACCCCTGCTATTGTTGGGGTTTCACTATTTACTAGTTGCGGAAATGCCCAAGATACCAACGGGGAACTTTCTAAAACTGAATTTAAAGTTTACGGTAACTGCGGAATGTGTGAAAAAACTATCGAAGGGTCATTGAATGGTCAAGAAGGAATAGGAGAAGCAGATTGGGACAAAGAAACTAAAATGATTTCTGTTACTTACGATCCATCAATAATGAATGAAGATAAGATTAAGAAGAAAATTGCTGGAGTTGGTTACGATACAGAATCCCATAGAGCCGAGGATGAAGTTTATAATTCGTTACCCGGCTGTTGTCAATATGATAGACCGTAATTTATAAAACCCTTTGTTAAACAGCAAAGGGTTTTTTATGTCTTCAAGTTTATTCCCTCTCCTAATTTCATTATCAAACCAATTCCCGTAAAAAAAGCTGTAGCAAGCCAACTATCCTGCTTTTTCACATCCAGTTCATGTCCTTCTTGATTTCTAATTTCCTTGAGACCTTTTGCAAAATGAAATTCATCTGTACCAATAAGTTTTTGATTTTTGGCGTATTCTAAATAATCATTGAAAACGGGATTTCTCTTTTTACCTTTGTTTTTTGATTGAACGAAATTTTTAAAATCTCCATTTTGGGAATACTTTTCCTCAAGCAAATTTTCAACAATTTTAGCGAGAGAAAAAGCAGCTTTAGTTGGTTGCTTTGCTTCTATTAAAGCCATTGCCGCTGTTAATTCATTTGAAACTTTTTTATTGATGAAGTTTGATGGGGTGGTGATGAAGTTTGATGAAGTATGATGGAGTATGATGGAGTTTGCTAGGAAAAGTAAAGCACAAAAAAATCCCGCTAAA
Source organism: uncultured Thalassotalea sp. (assembly GCA_964620605.1). Classification (GTDB taxonomy): domain Bacteria; phylum Pseudomonadota; class Gammaproteobacteria; order Enterobacterales; family Alteromonadaceae; genus Thalassotalea_E. The sequence goes on along the minus strand of CAZUHQ010000039.1, from coordinate 18,529 downwards.
AGCGAGATTTCATTATCATCAATATTTTAGTTTTCGGCTGAATTTAGACTTCTATGATAGTCTATCAGATTTTCTAAACTGACCTTATCTATTAAAAGAACCTTTGGATCTTCCTCTGTTTTGCAGAACTGACCAATCAAAAGTTTGCTCTCATAAAACACTACGATATCGTCTTCCGTCCAGTTCATTTCTGACTTTAGGAAAGGATATGTTTCAAATATTTGTTTGACTGTGAGAAACATCCTATCGTTTTGATTGTCATTAGATTCTAAAGGTACGGATATTTCATTGCAATTCCTGAAACATCTGAGTAAATTGTTTTTATCCATAAATTATTTTGATTCTAAGTGTTGATGTGGCGATCACGGTTTACGTCATTTACAAAATCTATGAGCTTTAAAAAGCTCTGTTCCGTTATCATTGCTCTATTTTCTTTTCCTCCCACAAAGCCTACTAACAAGCCTGCCCTAAAGAATATCCCGATTTTAGTTGGAGTCCATCCAAGCTTTGCAGCTTGTGGATAAAGCTCCATTAATTCGCTTGGTGAATATAATCGGACAGGACTCATTAATTACTTGAAGTTTAGCGGTATAACACATATATAACGCAAAAATCTCATTTTGACACATACAATTTATTGTTTGGCTTGATTTATAGCGTATTCGGAGTGTTTTTAACAATTATTAGTACAGGCGACAAGTCAAAAAGCTCACTTTTTTCAAAAAAAAGCAGGTACTAGTCCCCCCCACGTACCCCCCTTAGGTTGTCGTCCACCGCTTTTAACCTTCTGAAATTTGTAAAAACGAACGATATGAATGAGTTAAAAGGAAGCAAGTTAATCTCTACTAAAGACATTCAAATCATCACAGGATACTCAATAGAGGTTTGTCGTAGAGATCACAGAACGGTAAGAGATGCTCTTGGAAAAAAGAGCAAAATGCTAACGGTAAAGGAGTATTGCGATTACTACGAACTGGATTATTCCGAGATCGTTTCCTACCTCAATCCATATCGCTAAAAATTTATAGCCATGAGAATAGATAAATCAGACATCAATGTATTTCTGGCACTATGGATAAAGAGTGATCCAGAATTGTGGGGAGAATTAAGAGACATCCAAATCAAGCTCCTATTACAGCGAATAGTTAAAGAGAAAACCTTTGCTGAATTGGCTCAAGAATATCAGGTCTGTGAGACCAAGCTACGCCAAATCTTCAATGCTATTCTAAAAAGAATAGAACTATCACTTGGAAGAGATGTAGCCGTTCATCTGGCTAAGATCAACCGATTAATTGAGCGCAAAACGGTCATGCGAATTGAGTCTGACTTCAATCAAATATTCCTGAACTAAACAAGACTAAATACTACCAAATACTACTGAATACGACTATTCAGAATAAAGCAGAATAAAGTGTTACTGGATACAACCATTTGAAAATGAAAGCAAATAAACCTGCGGAACTTTGAAGAAACAAAAGCAAAAGTTATGGAAGCATTACTCATCATAAACTCAATACTGGTAGCGATCTGCCTGTACTTCATAAAAGACTTTCATGGAGATTTTAAGGAGGTAGCAAAAAAGGTTGAGAAGTTAAACGACAAGGTTCAGCGCATTTCAATGAAGCTGAACGATCAAGTAGAATCAATAAAAAAAAAGATCAAGAAGATAAAAGGGTAGCCTAATGAAGAATTTGAAATACATAGCAATTGGTTTAGGATCATTCTTAGGCATCCGATACTTACTCTCTTTAAAAAGAGCAGGCGAAAAAGTTGTGATTAAAGTATCAGGGCAACGAGATCAAATAACAGCTCAAGGGATCAGCATTAGGATTCATTACAATATTCAGAATCCGACCAGAGCAACGATCAAAATGACCCCACCATTAATCAAACTTTCATCAGGAGGTCAATTACTAGCAAGTAGCACAATGCAAGAAGTGGAAATTCCTTCTTCGGTCAAGGACGCAAAGGGCAGAATCATTATGAACGCTTTCGCAGAGACAGGGAATATCACTACTAAAATTCTAGTGCCATGGTTGAGTGTAGTGGCTATTAGTCCACAACTATTAACCCGTTTGCAAAGCAATGACCCAGCAGACAAAGTGAAAATCGACATAGAGACTTTCACGCAATTATTCACTATGGCAGGAGATTATCCCTACCAAGAGAAAACAAGTGTATCACTATGAAAACAGGAAAGAGAAATATCAAAAGCGGAGATCAATTCAACGCCATGTTTCCGATTCCAGAGGGGAAAACGCAGCTCATTAAAAAAGCTGCCAACCTTGAAGATACACTCAAGTTGATGAAACAGATAACGGCAACAACACTTGAAGATACAGTGACTATTGCCGAATACCTGAAAGCATCTACTGAAAAACAGACTTGTTCAAACATCTGGAATTTCTGTTTCAATCATTTGCAATACACAAAGGATGAAATGGGGAAAGAACAAGTTCGCAGACCATCCAGAGTTTGGCAAGACAGAAAGGAGGGCGTGGATTGCGATTGTATGAGCGTGTTTATTGGCTCAATTTTAACGAATCTGGGAATTCCATTTGCGTTTAGATTAACCAAGTACCAGTCACCTGAATTTGAACACGTGTACCCAATTGCGTACACAAAGAACGGAGTATTAATCTTGGATGCTGTGGTTCACAAATTCAACCGTGAAGTACCGTATTCCGCTAAAAAAGACATCAAAATGGATTTAGAGTATTTAAACGGTTTTGACGAGGATGCCGAATTCGATCAGTTCACAGAAATTGATGAGATCCTCGAAAATGACTTTCCAATTGATGCTCAAGGAATAGTCGAACTGGAAGGTTTAGAAGGTAGAGCTGAAAGGCAAGCCCGAAAAGCCAAAAGAAAGGCTAAGAGAGCAGAAAAGAAAGCGAACCGCCCTCCACTAAAAGAGCGATTGAAAAAAGGACTGAATGTGATTAACAAATTCAATCCTGCCACAGCACTTCTTCGAGCAGGAGTTTTGGCAAGCATGAAATTGAATGTAATGAACGTAGCAAGCAAATTAAGATTTGCTTATTGGTCAGACAGTCAAGCTCGACAAAACAACATGGACTTGAACAAATTCAACCAGTTGAAGCGAATTCGTGAGAAGATGGAAAAGATCTTTTTCGGAGCAGGTGGAAAAACAGAAAACCTGAAAAAAGCCATCCTATCAGGTAAAGGAAACAGAGACCGAAGAGTAACCTTAAATGGACTTGGAGAGATCATCTATCCAGTACATGACGATCAGGATTTGAGAACCATTCTTGGAGACGAACTCTTTGAAGATGAAGTTGGAGAATCTGGAGTAAATGGATTGGGCGCAGTTGCAACAGCTTCAGCAATAGCAGCAGCTTCAGGAGTAATTGGAACACTTGCAGCTTTAATTAAAAAGCTAGGAAGCCTATTCAAGTCTGGTTCGCCACAGGCAGACCAAGAAATAGTACAAGACAATACGGCTGCCGAAGAGGAAAAAACCAGACGTTTCAGTTTTAAGAATTTGGTAAACAACTTCAAGAACAGAAACAGCAATGTAACAGATCCGACCACTCAGGCAACAGCACCAATTGTCGATCCCTCAATTCCAGAAGATCAAACATTCGATCCTGCCATGTATGATGATGAAGCTTCATTCACTCGAAGTGCAGAAGTTACACCAGAAGATAAGCCAGACGAAAAGAAAGGTGTTGTTGGTTGGATCAAAGAACATCCATTGCTGACCGCAGGAATTGCAACGGCAGTTGTTGGGGGAACTATTCTAGCAGTAAGAGCTGCTAAGAAGAAAAAGGGATTAGCAGGAGTTCCAAAAAAGAAGAAGACAAAAAGTAAACCCACAACGGCTAAAAAGCGCAAGACACCTGCTAGGAAAAAGCCTGTGCGAAAAAAGCCAACCAGACGCAGAAAAAAGCCAGTTAAACGGTCAACTTCTGTAAGAAAGGTGGAGCTGCTTTAATCAATGTTTAATCGCTAAAAATAAGTCAAATGAAAAAGAAGAAAAATAGCAATAAATCTGGTTCTATGCTTGAGAAGTATAAAGCCAAGAAAACCAAAGGCAACATTGCCAACACAGGACTAAAAACCCTAGTGGACTTGGTTGTAGGAGCTACACTTGGCGCAGGTATTGGCGCAACAACAGGTCGAGCAGCTCTTCCAGTAGGAATCTTACTGATGGCAGGTAGCCATTACTTTGATGAGGACACAGGAGTTCTCAGAATCGCAGGAGGTGCAACCATTGCCTACGGAATTGGGAAAGCAATCGAGCATCAAAATATTGCAGCAGCTCAAGCAGTAAATGGATTCACACTTGCAGGAGAGCAAACCAAAGCCAAAACAAGGCTTACGCAATTCAAAGATGAAGTGTTTACTGCCTTTTACTTGAACAAGATTTTCAAGAAAAAAGAAGATGCACCAGTATCGGATGACCAAGCAGTCGGATCAATTGATCTTTCTCCTTTAGAGATCTACGAAACAAATAATCGCAGAGAAGCCATTCAATATGAGCTGAACCAAGAAGATGACTTTGAAGAGTTATCAGGCGGATATGACTACGAAGATCCAGAAGAGTACTCATTCGCAATGATTGAGGAAGATCCCGATTTAAGTCACATATAAACAAAACGAGTATTAACCATCCCGTTTGTTCGGGAACAAAATCAAATGTTATGACAGATGATGTAATGAATAGCGAATACAACAACGTTGGAGAGTTGTTTGGAATTGGCGAACTGGAAAGAGCAACCCAAGGGATGTCTCCAGTAAAAAAAGCAATGTTTATCAAAAGAATTGCAGGACAAGTCCACAGTTCAAGAAGATCACGTGGCGAAATGGAAAAATTCTTCAAGCAGCTTCCAAAGCACGTAAAAGGAGAATTGCTCAAAGGAGGTGTAAGACTTGCAGATTACACAATTTACTCAACCAAATTGATCACTTCAAAAACAATCAAAATGTTTGAGCCACAAGACGACAAAGAAGTTGCTGTGAGAAATATCTCCAATGCAAAGTTGCCAAAGAACATGGTTTTCTTGGTGAGTGGAATCATCCTTTTGACAGGGAAAATTCCAAATCCTCAAGACAAAGAATCAGTAAAGGCAATTGACTTCAAAAGTGTGAGTTCAGTCCCTGCAATTGCAAATGGCGAATTCAGCTTGAAAGCAAATAGAAAACAAATTGTACCAGAGAACCAATCCATCAGAAGGTTCATCACGGACAACGATACAACTGTGCCTTTAGGTTACTACAAGTTGGACAATCCAAGATTAATCAGAGATGAAGAGTTGATTGAATTTACAGTTGAATTGGGAACTATGTTCAACATCCCCAACAACGAACAATACCTCTACATTGGATTAGACGGTACTGGAACCACTCCTTGATTTCTTGCCAAGGTAAGTTTGGTAGCTGTGGCATCCCTCTTTAGCCACAGCCTGCCAGACTAAAAAACAAATCATTAAGCACATATAAAATCAATTGAAATGAGTTACAAGCATAACATCATAAAGGAACGTTTTGACCTAAAAATCACCAGTCCGAACCAAGTTTTTAAAGGCGAATTTGAACTGGATAAGAACGCCAATTTCCTTATTGGTATTGGGTTAACGTCAGATAGAGATGATCTACTTTTCTATCGTGGAACGCAAAAAATTCAAGTAAATGACCAAGAGTTGTTTCCCGAAGAATTTGAAAGCCGATTACTCATGTCAGGGATTAATGTTTCTCCTAATGATCGAATGATCAAGGTTGGGAAAATTGAAACAGGGAATGGACGTGTTGAGATCTGGTTTAAAGATCAAGATCACCCGTTAGCCAAGTTCACTCCTTACAGAGTTACCATCTACACCTTTTCAAAAGTTGATTGCGATAATGATTAAGCGAATTGTACATATCGTTCGTGTCAAAAGACAAGGAGAAAAGCTACAATTTCAAGTTAAGCTGCCCTCAAATGTCAATCAAATATTGTCGATATGGGCAACTGCAAATCCTGCCGAGAAAAGGCAAGTTGTTGGAGATGTAATTGAAAATGTACAGCCAGTTGAAAAGCTTTCAATTCGTCCAGTTTTTCCAATCAAACCACTAGCAAGATCAATAGACTACAACAAGGAGATTGGTTGGCTGTGGATGAGACTATCAGAGTGCAGAGATGTGTTCTACACCCAGAATATTAGACAAAGTGATAAGCTGTTTAATCAGTCCATTCACTTACACAAAAGTCCAGGGGATTTTGGTGGCGGTCTATTCTGGATTAATGGCAAACAACATCAAGAATTTAATGTAACAGCAGAGCCAGACACGCAAGTTTTGGAGGGCTATTATGTTGACCGATTTGGAACTGGTTTAGCAGACTTCTACGAATTAAAAATCTACTTAACACTTGAGGTATGACAGAAGGATTAGCCATAGAGATTGCCGAGCGCAAAATGAAAGAGTTGGGAGTTGGAGATAACTACCTCATACGGTTAAGACATTTTCAAATTCCACCTGCAAGTAAGATTGAATTAGATGCAGAAAACGAACTCTTGATTCTAGTTAAGCCAGATGAATATGTAAAGATGTATTCCAAGGCAGGAATCTTCAATTTAAGAGATAATCGCATCAATGAAATGCAATATATCCACCGAGGGAAAACATGGATTATCAACCAAGAAACCAAACGCTACTTACAGGTCAAAATCATTCAGGTAATACCGAACATAAAATTGAAATAAGATGGAAGAAATTTTTGAAAATAAGAACCCCAAAAAGACGGGTAAAGTGTTTAATGAACCTTACAACATTCAGCGCATCAATCGACTGAAAGGAATTATTAAAGGGATTCATGAACAAGGAGGATGTAAGTTCTACTCGATTTTTGTGGACGGGGAAATGGTTGTAGCGAAGAACGACAACATTGAACTTTTCGATAACTACCATCAATACATGGAACCGAATACACAGCAAGTTGAAATTCGATTGCACTTCGGTAGATCCCCAAATTGCAACAGACATATTTTCCATACCAATCAAACCGCATTAAGTGGTGTACCTGCAAAGGATGTGGAGCAGCGAATCAAAGAAGCTTTGGAAAAGCAAAAAATGGAAACGGAAATCGACCTTTTGAAAAAAGAGTTGAAACGAAAATCCAAAAAGCTCAAGCAATTCAAAACGCTTCAGGCAGAACTGGATGACAAGCAAATCGACATCAAGGATCTGATAAAACAAGGAATGGAGATTTACGGTCAGTTCAATGCTAACAAAACAGGAGCGATAAATCCTACTGTTCATGGTGCGCCAGAAGTTGAAGTGGAGGTTGAATCAGAACCTGAAACAAAAGCAGATAAGCATTATCAGAAAATGAAAAATGAATACTCCGAAAAAGAATTGGAGAAAGCATTAAAGACGTGGGAGATTTTCACGGCTTACCCAGAACTCAGAAAGGAATTCACAGAATTAGTTAATCATAAAATCAAGCAAAATGGAGAAGCATAAGTTCACAATTAGCATTTCGGGAAGCAAAAAAGAAGCAACGGAAAAAGTAAATGGTTTAGCTGTTTTAGCAGCCTATTTATCAACCGACACAATCAAAGCATTGGCAAAAGTGGTCAAAGAAGATCCTGCCAAAGTGGAGTTTGCCAAACACTACTTAGGAGTTTCCTAACCATCAAAATTCAGAGCAATGAAAAATGAAGTAATGATACAGCCAAAACAACAGCAGCCTACCACACAAATTGTTTTGGATCAGGAAAAGCGTTCATGGTGGAACAGCTTGACGGATAAACAACGTCATGCCATTACTTCATTGGCAATTGTTCTAGGTATTTCAGTTGTAGCTGTAATTGCAATAAAGTTTGCATCAAATCAAGTAAGAGAAGCCATAGCCAACAAAGAGGAGAACAACAGTTTTGGATCTAAGGATCATGCGACTTGGGCAAAGCAACTTAAAAATGCTTTTGACAATGATGGTTGGTGGGGAACGGATGAAGTTGCAGTTCGACAAGTGTTGAGAGCAATACCATCACAGGAGGACTTTCAAAAGGTTCAAACATCCTATCGAAAACTATACAAAGGAGCAAACCTCATTGAAGATATGACAAGCGAGTTAAAGACAAGCGAATTCAATGAAATGCTTGCCATTGTTCAGGCTAAACCTCAAAAGGCGAAAGATGCTGGATCACCAATTTATGATCCGCATGGTTGGGCAAAACGATTGTACAGCGCATTAGACTACGCTTGGTTAGGGCTTTTCTGGGGAACAGACGAAGATGCGGTCTTAGCTGTGTTTAGTGAAATCCCAACTCAAAAAGCTTTTAACGAAACAGCACAGGTTTATGCCAATATGTACGGCACTTCTCTAGCAGATGATTTAGATGGAGACCTTGACTGGACAATGGATTGGCGAGAAAAAATCAAGAAGAAACCAAAAAGTTAAACACTCAAAAAGACAAGATAATGGAAAAGAAAACGAAATATATTTTAATCGGTCTGGGTGTGGTAGCAGTTGGTACTGGGGCGTATATCTTCTATCAACAAAGAAAGAAAAAGCAAGCCAATACCCAACGTGATTTTGAATCGGCAATCAACAATAACACATTGCCTTTACCAACAACAACATCATTACCATCAAAACCGAGTAGTTCAGGATCTAGTAGTAGTGGTTTTCCACTCAAAAAAGGTAGTAAAGGAACATTGGTAACAAGTTTGCAAAAGGCTCTAATCAAAAAGTATGGAGCATCCATTCTTCCAAAATGGGGCGCAGATGGATTTTTCGGATCAGAAACAGTCAATGCCTTAATCTCAAAAGGACTTCCAACATCAGTTGATTCAGACACTTTCACAAGTATTGTACTTAGTTCTGGTTCAAGTTCAGGATCTTCTAGTGCGCCAGATGTATTGGCAGATGATACGGCTTCAGCCATCTCAAATAAGTTACATAAAGGAATAGCAGCTAAAGATGGTGGTATTGTTTTACCTGCCTTGCGAAAAATTCGAGATGTAAACCACTACAAAGAGGTTAGCACAATCTTCAAGCAAACCAAAATTGGTTGGGTAAGCAAAACCATAGTAACAGCACTTCTTGACGCATTTAAACTAGCATCTAATAGAAAGAAGATCAACGAACAGTTCTATCGCATTGGATTGAAGTATGACGGATCTAAATGGTCACTATCAGGCTTTCTAGGTGTAATAGATCAATTGGTAACAATCCAACCAACCTATGTATGGAATGACGCAGGTCACAAGCTGCAAGTTCCAAAGGACACAATTCTGGGCGAATACTTAGATGCAAACAATGGCGTGACTGAATTTGAAACGCTAGACGGCAGAAGACTATTCGTGAATACTAATCAAATAAGATACGCACAATGATAGCACAAGTAAGACAAATCGCAAAAGACAGAGGTTTTGTTCTATATGAAGAACCTTACCGATTAAATATCTGGGCATTTCGTGCGAACAGCGAAAAGCCAAATTCATTTGATGATGAACTACACGTTTTCACAAACATTGCGCAATCAGGAAGACCAAAATGGGCATATCTGGTTTTTAAGATAACTACGGATCCGGGTACTTATTGGTTGAAGAATCCAATGAACCCAAAAGGAACTGCAATTCTTAAAGCAGGTCAATATGTGGATGTGTATCGAATTGACAAGCATAGAAACAAGTATTACGCACTTTGTCAACGAAACGGGAAAGTCACGGTAATAAGAGACTATGACAGAGATTCACTTCTTGATTTTAATAATGGTAAAGAAGAAACTGGAATATTTGGAATTAACATTCACAGAGCCAGAAAAACGGGAGAAACATACACAGTAGATAACCATTCGGCAGGTTGCCAAGTTTTCAAGAACGCCAATGACTTCAACTTCTTTATGAAGCTCTGTGAAGTTCACAGAAAACTTTACGGTAACAAGTTTACCTACACGCTTATTGATAAGCGCATGGAGTTTAGAAGTAAGCTCAAAAAGATCACAATAGGTTCAGTATTAATCAGCATCCTTTTAGGAGGATATTTCCTTGTAACAAATGAAGACAATGAGTAAGAAAATAGCATATAGCAAGTTGACCTTTATCCTTTCAGTTATTGGTTTTCTTGGTAGTCTGGGATTCTATTTCGGAGTATTGAGAGAGATCTATTCCGAACCAGATTCAAAAGTAGTAATCGAACGATTAGAAAAAGAAAACAAAGAGTTAAAAACCCAAGTCAAGGTATTGACTGGAATGGTGGACGAATGTAAAGATGAGTAAATCAAGAGAACATATCATTTCAAAAGCGGAGCGAGAATTTGTTAATCAAATCAAACAAGCTTTACTGAAAGAACAAAAGCTCTCCAGACCAAAAACGGAAAGCATAGCTAAGTCTTTTGGTATTATTGATAAGACAAAAGTGAAAGAGTTAACTGAACTAGCCATTGTTGAAGTAGCTCGCTCCATCTCCCTTTCAAATGATAGCCCTTTTGATAAATACCAGAACATAGTAGATCTATATTCCATTCAAACCAATTTATCCTTTAGAACCAGTATGAGTGTGTTATTACAACAATACTCAACGCCTGCGCCAATTGGTTATTTAATGGGACTTTATTGTGGGATAGATGATGGTGAAAAGACATTGTTTGAGCCATCCGCAGGAAATGGGCTACTAACGATTGCTACTAGACCATCTAAAGTAACAGTTAATGAGATTGACCCAATAAGAAGAAGAAATCTCAAAAGCCAAGGTTACAATGGTACTTACGCATTAGATGCTAGTCAAGAGTTCCACAGGTTCGCTAGAAAGTTTGATGCAGTAATTACCAATCCGCCTTTTGGAAGATTAATAAAGGCTGCGAATCACAATGGGTTTTTAATCCGTGAACTCGATCATCACATGGCAATCTTAGCATTACAAACCATGAAGACCAATGGTAGAGCAGCGATTATTGTTGGTGGTCATACCGTGTGGGATGAAAGAGGAAGAGTCCAAAAAGGAAAAAACAGAATCTTCTTCAATTATCTGTACAAGCATTACAACGTAGATGATGTGATTTTAATTGATGGAAGCAGTTTGTATTCACGTCAAGGTACTTCATTCAACACTCGATTAATCCTTATCAACGGAGTGAATATGCAACAAAACGGAGTTGCACCTCTCAAAACAACCGATCAAACCACAGTAGTTAAATCATTTGATGAACTCTATAATAGAATTAGTATGCACTTTCCAAATAAAAACAACACGTTAAGCAAGCTGGAGATAGAAGCTCTGGAGCTTGAAAGTCAATTATTAGCACAAGAATTGGGCGCACCGTATGTTCCTGCATCCGATTCTTGTGTTATTCTGGATACGCAAGTTCCAGATGCCATGGAGTTTGAAATGCACCAAGCCATTTCAAGAATTAAAGAAGATGTTGGAGGGGACATAGATAATTTCGTTCGTCACCGACTAGGCTACAATACAAAAGCAGAATTGTGTCGTTCACTTTCTGCCGAACAAATTGATGCAGTTGGAATGGCAGTTTACAACATTGAAGCACTTAACCAAGCTGTAATTATTGGAGATCAAACAGGTATTGGTAAAGGTCGAGTGGCTGCATCAATTATTCGCTATGCGGTTCATCAGGGCATAATGCCCATTTTTCTTACCGAGAAAGCCAACCTGTTTTCAGACATTTACCGAGATCTTTCAGCCATTGGTTCAGCGCATTTAAAGCCATTAATAGTGAATGCTAGAGCTAGTAAAACTCAAATCAAAGATGAGAATGGAAATGTAGTGTATGAAGCGTTATCAAAACCAGAACAAGATCAAATTTTTGAAGATCGAAAAATTCCAAGTGAATACGATTTTGTAGTAGCTACTTATTCTCAATTCAACTCACCACAAAAGAAACCTCAAAAACCACAATTCCTTTTGTCCATTGCAAAAAACAGCATCATCATAATGGATGAAAGTCATAATTCTAGTGGATCATCCAATACAGGAATTTTCATGCAAGGTGTATTGGCTAGAACTTCTGGAGCTGTGTTTTTATCGGCAACGTTCGCAAAGCGACCAGACAATATGCCCATCTACGCCATGAAAACAGCTATTTCAGAAGCGAATATGTCAAAAGAAGACTTGGTGGATTCAATCAACAAAGGTGGAGTTGCATTGCAGGAAGTATTAGCTAGTCAATTGGTGGCTGAAGGTCAAATGATTAGAAGAGAACGAACCTATGAGGGAATCGAAGTAAACTACATAACACTTACTGATAAAACCAATGAACATAAAGCAATAGCTGACAATATCACAAACATTGTTCGAGATATTATCGCTTTCCAAACCAATCATATTGACAACCGAGTTGATGAGTTGGATGAAATAGCAGCAGCCGAGGGGAAAGAAGTTGATTTAAGAGAGGGAACAAACCAAGCAGGAGTTGATAACCAACCATACTTTTCAAAAGTGTTCAATGTGATTAATCAAATGCTTTTTTCTATCAAAGCAGAAGCGGTTGCCGAAAAAGCTATTGCACGATTAAAAGAGGGCAAAAAGCCAATTATAGCATTCGCTAGTACCATGGGTAGTTTCATTGAGCAAATGGAAGATCAAAACGGAATGCCAGTAAATCATGGGGATACAGTAAAGGCAGACTTTTCAATCGTTTTGGAAAAAGGGCTTGAAGGTGTTATGCGCTATACTGTTACTGAACCTGACGGCTCTAAGTCGTATGCAAAATTTGATATTGCCGAACTATCAATTGATGCACAAGAAGAATACTTTAGAATTTCCGAGAACATCAAGAAGATTGCCACAGGAATTACAATTTCTCCGATTGATGTCATCATCCAGAAAATTCAAAAAGCAGGTTATTCAGTAGCGGAAGTAACAGGAAGAAAACTACAACTTCAGCTCAACTTACAATCAGGTATGGGAGTGATTGAACCACGAAAGAAAGTCAATACCAATGATGCTTTCAGAGAGTTCAATAACAATGAAGTTGATGTTTTACTCATTAATCAATCTGGTAGTACAGGAGCTTCAGCCCATGCAATTGTAACAGATAAAGTTTCAGCAGATGAAGTGAGACAACGTGTTATGATTGTTCTGCAACCAGAGCTTGATATTAATACGGAAGTTCAAAAAAGAGGACGAATTAATCGTACTGGTCAGATTCTTAAACCAATTTATGATTACGTTAATTCTGCCATTCCTGCCGAACAACGTTTAATGATGATGCTTCAAAAGAAGCTTAAAAGTTTGGATGCGAATACTTCATCCAATCAAAAACAGAGCAACAGCATTTTAGATGTTCCCGACTTTTTAAATAAGTACGGAGACAAAGTAGTTGTTGAGTATCTGATGGAGAATCCAGAAGTAAATGAGCTTTTAGGAGATCCTTTAAAGCTTGGAACAGGAAACGAAATCAAAGATGGAGCTGCACATAAAGTTTCTGGTCGTGTAGCTGTGCTTTCAACGCAAATGCAAGAGGATTTTTACAAGGACATCAAAGATCGTTACGATACAATGGTTGAGTACTTGAAGCAATCTGGTGATTATGATTTGGAAGTAGAGCAATTGGATTTACAAGCGGAGGTTATTTCATCTACCATTATTAAAATCGGTAAAGGAGGTAATTCAAGCTTTGGAGAGGATAGTATTCTGGAAAAGGTTTACGCTAATGTTTTGAAAAAACCATTCAAGGCAGAGGAAATGAAGAACATGGTTCTACAATCTTTAGAGGGTAGAACAGCTGAAGATATTATGGATCGAATGATTGATGATTATGAGCGATTCATGGCTGAAAAACTCCAATTAACAATCAATGAAATCTCAGATAAATATCGTTCTCTGATCAACAATGTACCAAGTGAAAAGAAAGTCATAAAGCTACTTGATTCTGACCCACAAGCTGCACAACGATTAATAGAAGAAAGAACAGCCGAATTACGTCAAGCACAAGATAAGAGACTACGTGATGAGGAGAAAGTAACAGCCAATAAAAAGCAATATATACGTGGGCTTTTCAAATACTTCAAAATTGGTAAACGATTGCTTTATCCTGTTCCTTCATTTGACGGAACAACCCAAAATCAATTGGCAGTATTCTTAGGTTTTCAGATTGATAAGAAGAGAAACAATCCTTATGCTCCAAGTGCAATCAAATTAAAATTTGCCATTGCTTCCAGTCAAAAATACCTAGCGATACCTGCTAGTTATGGAAAAGACATTAATGCGATCAAAGGTGCGAGTGTAGGGAATTATGATACTCGATTAGAGGATCTTGCCAAAGAATGGGAAGAAACAATTTTAGAGGATTCAAAAGACCGATCAATTCGCTATATCGTCACAGGGAATATTCTTCAGGCGTTTTCAGACTTTAAAGGAAAGTTGGTGAGTTACACAACCAATAAAAATGAGGTCAAGAAAGGAATTCTAATGCCTGAACATTGGTCGCCAGATACAGAAACTAAAGGACGTGTAATAGTTCCAATTGCCAAAGCTTTTAAGATTATTCGATCAATGACAAATGGTGCTGCAACATACGGTAGTCACAACCTAGCAATATTCAAAATGTATGATGGATCTTTCAGAGTTAGCGTACCTGCATCCAGAAAGAAAGGAGCGGACATCTATCTGAATGAATCCTTATTGAAACTCGTTCGCTCAAACAATTTTGAAAAGGTGGGAGATCAAATGACTAGCTATGTTCAAGAAAATGATCTGGAAGCGTTTTTGAATGTTTTGCAAGAACAGCTAGGAGTTACAACTTCATTAAATCAAAGCCAGATAGATAGTGTTGGTTTAACTGTGACAAAAGTTAAGCGTAGAGCCAAAATTACACCTCCGCCACCTGAAAAAGAATTGAAAATTGATGCACGATTGCTTGAGCTTGAAGCAGAAGCCCTTGAACTAGAACTAGAGTTATTATCCTTTTAAAAAGTACGCCATGATTACAATAACAAATTATTATACAGAGAAGAAGTCGTTACAACTTTCGTCATTGCCAGAAACTTTGAAAAAGGGATGGTCATTTGTAGATAAGGTAACACAAGATGGAACTTCATGGGATGCTTATCATTCAAGCGATTCAATTAAAAAGACGGTTGACTTGTATTTATCAAAGTTGAACGAGTTTGTTAATTCAAAAAAGCCAAAGGAAACAAAAACTAAACTCACCGCCACAAAGTCGAAACAGACTACCAGAAAACCAACTACAAGAAGAAAAATAACTACTTCAAGTAGTAGAACTTCCAAATTGAGCAAAAGAGAAGAAGCCTATCAAAAAGCGGATAAAGTCGAGTTGATCAGTCCTGAACTAAAACTGATTAAGCGATTTGCTTTAATGCACGATAAGGTAAAAACTCAAAATCAAATCAGGCTATTCATTAACGCTTTGCAAAGAGCGATTACCGAAAAGCGAATCCGAAAAACATCTCCTCATGCGAAAGAGATTATGGAGATACAAGACAGTCTCATTAATTTGATGGGAAAATTCAAGTCGGCAAATGATAGTATTAAGATTGAGTTGTCAGATAAAAAAAGGTCTCACTATTTAACCTTAGTGGGAAAACAAGCTGAACTTCGATCTGTAAAGTTTATCAAGAGCTATATCAATCTTCAAGGAAAGCTTATTCCGAATGATAAAGCCAAGAATCTCTACAACCGAATTGCAAGAGCAATCAATACAAACAAGTTGACTAAAAAAGATAAATACTGGTCACAAGTGGATCAGATTATCTCAACATTAAAATCGTTTGTAAAAAAGAACCCTGCACAGGGACAATTGATTGTTTCATCAAAAGAACTCAACGGACTTCAAGGGATTGTAGAGGGGTGCGATTGTGAAATGCTTAATGGAATAGAAGAAAATACAGTTCCGAGAAATACAATTATGAGTAGTACGGACATCATAAACCTGGACTTTCACAAATTAGGGTTCAAAGGCAAGTGGCTAAAGCTTATCGGAGATCCATCAAAAGGTTTTAAGGCTATGATTTTCGGTAAACCAAAAATGGGAAAATCATATCTAGCTGTGGACTTTGCAGGTTATTTGGCTCGTAACCATGGTACAGTTCTTTATGTTGCTCGTGAAGAGGGAATTGATGACACATTACAACAAAAACTCAAAGACAAAAAAGTCGCTCATCCTGATTTATACGTGAGTGATTATTTACCAGAATATTTGAATGATTATGATTTTGTGTTCTTGGATAGCGTAAACAAATTAGGGTTAGCACCTGAAGATTTAGAAGAACTATCCAGATCATTTCCGAATACTTCATTCATCAACATATTTCAAACCACAAAGCTTGGAAATTTCAGAGGGGGAAATGAATTTCAGCATGATGTAGATGTGGTTATTGAAGTACCAGAAAAAGGCAAGGCAGTCCAATTTGGACGATTCAATCAAGGAGGAGAAGTAAACATTTTCAGCTAGGCTGAAAGCATTATTAATCCTTTAAAACATTGAGAAATGAAAAAGAAAAAAATTGCATTGGTTTTATCTGGTGGTGGCTTTAATGGAGCTTTCCAACTAGGAGCATTAAACTACATTAATGAGAACTGGAAAAGTATATCCGGATTAGATTCTCAAATGAAGTTTGATTTGATTGCAGGTGTAAGTGTGGGTGCATTGAATGGTGCATTGTTAGCCATGAATCAACTTGATTTGTTAAATGATCTGTGGGTAAACCAGATTGGAAGAAATGGAGTAAGTGAAATCTATACTTCCGAGTTTATTGATACTACCAGTAAGTCCGACAAGATCAAATTAAAAGTTGATCTAAAGAAACTGGTTAAAAAGTTACTACCAGAAGTCAATATTCAATTAAACTTCTTCAAAAAGTTAGGGTTGGTATTCTCAAAAAAGCAAAGAGCAAAAATCATAGATAACGCCCTAAAGCAAGTAGAAAAATCTATCCAATTGAATCTGCCTAAGTTCAGATCAATAGCGGATAACACGCCATTATCTAAGAAGTTAGATAAATACTTGGATCGCTCAATAATTACAGACACAACCTATATGTGTGGGTTCGTTTCATTAGACACTGGAGCATATCACTCTGTTAAGCATTCGGAGTTTTATTCAGATAAAGACTTTCATCAAGGGGTATTAGCTTCAACGGCAATTCCAATGATTTGGAATCCTGTTGAATCGGTATCCTTCTATGGAAAGAATGGAGTGTACACCAGTAAGAACAATGTTGATGGTGGTGTAAGAAATGTATCTCCTTTAGGTGATGTGATTAAGCTAATCAACCAAGATCCAAACTCTGAATACAAGATTATTGTAATCAATTGCAATAGTGGAACACCTAAAGTGGAGGACTATTCAGGAAAATCAATCGCAGCCATTGCAGCTCGATCAGTATATGAGATTGTAATTACAGAGGTATTCAATAATGACGTAGAGCATTTTATGAAACTGAATGATGTTGTAAAACGAGCGCAAGCTTGGGATAGCGAAATTGTTCTTTTTGGAAGCGACAAACATCAAATTAAGGATTTTGATGCCGTGATTATCAACCCTAGCAAGGGAATTGATATGGGAAGCTCATTGGTGGCTAATGAGAAGTTGATAGCCTATAGGATGACCCATGGACAAACAATGGCTGAGTTTGCATTCGAAGCAAAAGATATAAACAATGAATAACCCATCTAAACATAGGGTTAAAGCGGCAATCGAAAAGCTAAGGAATACGCTTACTTTCGAATATTTTAAAAATATACCTCAATATAGGAATATAACCAAGGACCAATATTTTCTGTTGGTAAAGAACTATGAAAGAATTTGTCAAATTATGCTTGAAACCTATCTTGAGAGTATCAATGAATAGGTTATGAGCATAATAGATAAATTTAAAGATTTCGCACCACAAGATGAGAAAGCTCTAAAAGATGGTGTAAACACTGTTATTTATACAAGGGTATCACACAGTTCTCAAGAGGATAATACAAGTTTAGAATCTCAAAAGAGGTACTGTGAGAATTTTGCCAATAAAAGAGGTCTAAATATTGTTGGATATTTTGGCGGTAAAGTAGAATCTGCGAAAACAGACGATAGAAAAGAATTCAATAGAATGCTTCAGTTTGTGAAACGCTCTAAGAACATTACCTATGTGGTAGTTTATTCTTATGAGCGTTTTTCTCGTTCTGGCATCAATGGAGCACAAATAGCAGACGAGCTTTTGAAAAAATACGGTGTAGTAACCTTGGCAGTTACTCAAGAACTTGATCCAACTACACCAGCAGGATCATTTCAGCAAAAAATACTATTTCTATTTAGTCAAATGGACAATGAACTAAGAAGGGACAAAGCTGTAACTGGAATGAAGGAGGTTATGAGGAAGGGGTATATGCCCGGAAATATTCCAAGAGGATACATCAATCTGAATAAAGGTAAAGCTGTCAATCAAAAAGTAGTTCTATCAGAGCAGGGTAAGCTTATGCGGAAAGCATTTCATTGGAAAGCAAATACGCAAATGACAAATGCTGAAATAGTAAGGAGACTAAATGCTTTAGGCGTACACATCAATGAACGAATACTGAGTAAGGTATTTAAGAACCCTTTTTACTGTGGCATCA
>CAZUHQ010000038.1:0-31208 GCA_964620605.1 uncultured Thalassotalea sp. | reverse complement strand
TCATCGACAAATTGATAATGACCTTCCATAGTGCCAACCGGGGTTTTCAGTATGCAACCACTAGTGTATTCAAAGCTGCTATTAGGTGCTATTTTGGGCTGTTTGCCAACAACGCCTTCACCGACTACCGTGGATTTATCGCCATTGGCATCGGTGATCAACCAGTAGCGAGAGAGCAGTTGAGCCGTTTTGGCTCCCTGATTACTAATGGTGATGGTATAGCTAAAAGTGTACCTTTGCTCCTGCTGATTTGACTGCGCTGGAATATAGGCGGTTTTTATTGAGACACTGAAGTCGTCACTCATAAGGCTGCTGTAAGTTATTTATTCGTTACTGGTAACTGGATTATCATCAACAAAGTTAGCTAATGCAATATAGTCGTTTAGCGTTAAATTTTCCGGGCGTAAGCTGGGGTCTAATCCTATGCTTGCTAGTTGCTTGGCATCGACAAGTTTTTTGAAACTGTTTCTGATGGTTTTTCGGCGTTGATTAAATGCAGTCAGACACACCTGATTTAAGGTCTTGAGATTTTTTACCGGGTTTTTGATGGTCTTGTGTGGGATCAAGCGCACGATTGCTGAGTCTACTTTCGGCGGCGGTTGAAATGCTTCCGGGCCAATTTCCATCACCGGCATTACCTGACATTGATATTGGGTCATTATTGATAACCGGCCAAATGCTTTGCAATTGTGGCCTGCAGCCATACGCTCAACCACTTCTTTTTGCAGCATAAAGTGCATGTCTTTCACTTTATCTTTAAATGACAGCAAATGAAAAATCAGTGGCGTTGAAATGTTATAAGGCAAGTTACCAAAAATGCGTAGTGGTTGGCTATCGGTTGCCAGACTGGCAAAATCAAACTTTAACGCATCTTGTTCATAGATGGTTAAATGTTTAGCTAAAAACGGGTGATGACGCAGTCTGTGGGCGAGATCTCTGTCCAGTTCAACCACTGAAATATCGCCGGCGCGCTCAATTACCGGTTCGGTTAACGCACCTAGACCAGGGCCGATTTCAATTAAGTTATCATCTGGCTCTGGGTTGATTGCATCGACAATCTGGCTAATTATCGCTTCATTGTGCAGAAAGTTTTGCCCAAAGCGTTTTTTTGCCTGGTGGCCTAAATGAGAATTTTTGCTCATATATTAATATTGCTCCGCTAGAAACGGCTACTGCTGGTTATTAGCTAAAGTGATGGCGGTATTTATCGCTTGATAAAAACTGCCGGGATCTGCCTGATTGCTACCGGCAAGCTCAACGGCCGTACCATGATCGACCGAAGTTCTGATAAACGGCAGCCCTAAAGTAATATTGACGGAATTACCAAAACCTTTGTATTTCAGCACCGGCAAGCCCTGATCGTGATACATGCTTAAAATCGCATCCGCATCTTTGAGGTATTTATCCTGAAAAATGGTATCAGCAGGCAAAGGACCAATCACGTTAACCCCTTCGGCTCTTAGCTGTTCTAAAGTTGGTTCCATTACTTCGATTTCTTCACGACCAAGGTGGCCGCCTTCTCCTGCGTGGGGATTAATACCACAGACGTAAATTTTTGGTGTTTTAATGCCAAACTTAGTGATCAAATCCTGATTAAGAATATTAGTGACCTTGGTTAAACGCTCAGGGGTGATGGCTTTTGAGACATAAGCCAGTGGAATATGTGTGGTCACTAAGGCGACCCGTAGCCCTTCGGTTGCCAGCATCATCACCACATCAGAGCAGTTTGCCTGATGGGCGAAATATTCGGTATGACCGCTAAATGCTATACCTGCCTGGTTAATCAAACCTTTATGCACTGGGCCTGTGACCACTGCGTCAAATTCGCCATTGATATTTTTCTCGCAGGCGATACGTAAGGTTTCAACGACGTAATGGCCGTTAGCGGCATCCAGTTGTCCGGCAACACAGGGAACATCGAGCGCTACCGGCAATACCGTCATGGTATTAGCGACTTGTGGCGCTGGTGCTTGATTGACATCATATTCAATAAACTTGATGTCAGCCCCTAAGGCTGCGGCTCGCTCTTTGAGTAATTCAGGAGATGCGACCACTATGATTTGCTCTGACCAGGCCTGTTGTGCCATAGCGATGGCTAAATCCGGACCTATGCCTGCTGGCTCGCCTGGCGTTACTGCAATACGTTTGACCATATTCAGCGTCCTACTCCATCATTTCGATATAAGCTTCATCGCGTAGTTCTTTGATCCAGCGGGCACTTTCCATTGAAAACTTGCGCTTATAAAGCAGTTGATAGGCGCGATTCTCATTCATTTGCTCGGTGGCGTCTAAGGTACGACGACCAGTGAGTTGTGCCAAATGCCAGCCAAAAGATGAGCGAAACGGCATTGAAATTTCATCAACTTTTAACTTGGCTAGGGCATCGGCAAATGCCGGATCGTAGTTTTTTGGATCTGTCCAGCCGAGTTCTCCTCCTTTAACCGATGTTGGCCCGTCTGAATGCTGTTTTGCTAATTCACCAAAGTCTGCTTCACCAGCTAAGATTTGCTCACGGAACTCTTTGAGCATTTGTTCGGCTTTTGCTTCACTTAAGATAATCGATGGTTCGATTAATATATGGCGAGAGTTGACTTCTTCGACTTCAACCACCTGACGACCACGGATATCGAGGATTTTCACTATGCTAAAGCCAAGGCCTGTACGGATCGGACCAAATATTGAACCTTTGTCCTGACCGTCGATGATTTCCGAAAACAAGGTTGGCATTTCATTGATATTTTTCCAGCCCAAGTCACCACCTTCTAACGCCTCGGCACCACCTGATGATGCGATGGCGATTTTGGCAAAATCACTGCCTTTGTTCAGCAGCTCGATAACTTTTTCCGCGCGCTCTTTGGCAGCGTTCATGTCTTCCTGAGTGGGCTCAGGCGGAAATTCAATTAAGATGTGACCTAGACGATATTCAACATCGCTATTGGTTTGCTCTTTCATTGCCGAGAGCAAGTTAGTAATTTCTTGTGGCGAGATGTAGATGCGACGACGTACGCTATTGCGTTTGACTTCACCGGAAATCAATTCGTTGCGCACGTTTTCGCGATACTTTTCATAATCCAGGCCTTCGCTGACGATAGTTTGACGAAATTCTTCCAGTGTCAGCTTATTGTCCTGTGCCATGGTAGTTAAGGTTTGATCTAACTGTGCATCACTGATTTGAATGCCCATACGCTCGCCTATCTGGGCGATCAGGTTATCATTGATCAGTTTATCCATCACTTGCACGCGCAACGCTTTATCGCTCGGTAAACCTTGGTTATTCTTGCTTGCCTGGTTTTTAATATTGGTGATCAGTTCTTTAACTTCCGATTCCAGGACAACACCGGAATTGACTATCGCGGCAACTTTATCTAGTTCTACTTCTTTTGCCTGGATACTCGTGCCCATTAGCACAGCGGATAATGCACAAATTTTTAATAAGGTTTTCATTTAATTTCTATATCTATCTTTAATTGTTGAGAAAATAAGGGCGTTTATAACCAAAAATGCTGGAATTAAACATTTCATCCGTCGTTACTGGTTTTTGCGCGCCACCTAATCCTTTTATCACAAACTGTATCATGAAACCGCTATCGAATTCATCGCGGTTTTCATGATTAACGTTTTGTTCGTCTATGTTTGAATTGATATGGCGATGATACGCAAAGCGTATTGCCCAGCAGCAGCTTTGATATTGTAAGCCGGCATAGCTTTCCAAACTTCGTTTATTTTGTAAGTCTTGCGTTAAACGCCCGACAAATTGCCAATCTTTATTCAGGGCAAAGTTGGCCAGTAAAGAAACTTGTTCAAGACTTGTTCCTGAGACATTGCGAGTATATCTATGGTTCAATTGAATTGAACGATTTTTATCTAAAAAGTAATCCAGTGTGCTTTGGCTTTTATTGGTGCTGTTGTCTTTGGTGTTGTATTGAATGTCGCCACTAAACTGCCAGTGACGATTAATTTGCATAAATACCTCAGCAGCAAGCGCTGATTCATCGGTGGTGATCTGTTGGTCGCTATCGAGTTCATCGTTGGTGTTGTTAAGGTAAACAATACGGCCAAGGCTCATACGGAACACTTCTTCACTTAGCGGGTTCAGTATCCGGCTGGTAAGACCCCAGGAATATTGATTGGCCTGGGCAATTCTGTCTAAACCACTAAAGCGTTTATCGCGGAACAGGCCGTTATAGTCGTCTTGTAAGCTGGTGGTATCGTACAGGCCGATATTACTTTGTTCTTCATCCGGAATATAGAGATATTGCAATTGTGGTTCCAGCGTCTGGGTGTAATCGCGCTTGGAGAACTGCATTGGGCGATCGAAATTGATACCGCCGTGAAACCGTACTTTTGGCAAGGTGCGGGAGACGTTTTTCTCTAACTGGTGATGAGTGTTGATGCGCGTCTGGTAATAGTTGGTTTGTAGTAACTTAAACTCAGAGTTTAAAAACCAGGCCGGTGTCGAATAGGGAAAAATGGTACCAGCCTCGATATGATAACGATCGGCTTGTGGTAAAGCTGAATTATCACTTTGAAAACGGGTTATCTCTGAGTAAATATCAAACTGACCATTGAGAAACGGCAGCGGCTGAAAACTCTTAAATTCGATATGCGGCAGGGTTTTATAGCTGGTTTGATGATTACCTAGTACTTCAAAATCTTGCAATAATATTTTTGTTTGCCAGTTTTCTTTAAAGTAGGCGAGCTCTGCAACCTGGTACAAATAGGCGTCGTTAGAGTTATATTGCTCACTGTTGATATCCACCAGATAATTATCATCACTGATGGTGGTGTAGTCGACATAGGCGCGGAAGTTATCGGAGAAAGTACCAACGTGTTGCCAACGTGCCAAGTAGCGATCATCATTATTGTTTTTCAATTCATCGTCTTTATTCAGGTATTCAATATTGAACGTCCCTTGCTGTAAGCCAGATAAATAACGAAATTCCGATAACAGCTGCACGCCACGCTTTGACATATAGCGTGGCGTTAACGTTGCATCCATATTCGGCGCGATATTCCAGTAATAGGGTAACTCTACCGTCAGCCCTGAGCGGCCGCTGGTGCTGATCTTAGGATATAAAAAACCGGATTTTCTTTCATTATTGACCGGGAAAGAAAAATAGGGAATATAGAGCACAGGTACGCCAAAGAGTTTGAATCTGGCATTATAGGCTTCACCGTGATTGTCTGCGGTGGAAATATTAATTTCACTGGCCTGTAGCAGCCAGTCGGGGACTTCACCATAGCAAGTGGTAAAACTTGAATCCACCAGACTCAAAGTGCCATCGGCGGTAATGGCGATAGTGCCTGCCTGGCCGTGCCCAGGATTATTGGCTAATTGATACGAGGTATCAGATAATACCGTCGCTCGCAATTCCTTACTCGCTTTTAATTGTGAAGCAAAAACATCAACGCCTTGATTTTGAAAGTGAATATTTCCTTTTGCATTCACCAAAGAAGTTAGCTGGTTAATTTCAATTTCATCGGCAACCACAGTATGATCTTTTTTAAACAGGGTGACACCGCCTGAAAACTTGGCAAACTGATCTTTTTCTATTGTCGAAGTGTTTGACCAGATATTGATGGCGTTGACATCAAGCGGGGAAACATCCGTTTGGATTTTTTGATAGCTTGGCACCGGGCAGAGCACAGCAACGTTGGCATCTGGTTCCTCGGATTGTGCGGTGACTTGATAACTAGTTAATGTGCCAATAAATAATAATAGCGATGTTCGAAAAAAAGGCATTAACGGTCCGGAAAATAGTATTTATTGTTAGCTCATTATTTGGTGTTAACCGATAAAAAGCGCACGAATCATTATTTTAACGTTAAACTCGTTAATAATATAGCAATTTTCATTGCTATGCGAATTCGTTATATTGGGCGCTTTCGGGAGTTTTAGGGTAATTTTTTTGTTAGATAATAGAGCACAACAATTAAGCCAGTGGCTGACAGGGCATTTTTCAGGTCAAATTATTGCACTTACTGCGATGTCAGGTGATGCAGGTTTTCGTCGTTACTTCAGGTTTTTGGTTGATAATCAGCCGTTTATTGCTGTTGATGCCCCGTCGGATAAATGTAATAACCAGGCGTTTATCGATATTGCCGGGCGATTACAAAACGCTGATATTTATGTACCACGGATTATGCATGTTGAACTGGAATTGGGTTTTTTGTGTTTAGCAGATCTCGGCGATTGCCTGTTGGCTGATTTGTTAACTGAGGCCAATATGATCAGCTATTACCAACAGGCAATACAATTACTACCGGTAGTTGCTAAGATACCAACTGAAGGGTTACCGCTATATGATCGGCCATTTATTCAGCAGGAACTAGACATTTTTCCCGAGTGGTTATTGCAGCGACATTTATCTATCTTCTTAACATCTACTGAGCAACAGGCACTGCAAGCGTGCTTTGAGTTGTTAATTGACAACGCCCTGGATCAACCGCAAGTGTTTATGCACCGGGATTTTCACAGTCGAAATATTATGCAACATCAGGGAAAACTGGCATTAATCGACTTTCAGGATGCGGTTAACGGGCCGATTAGTTACGATATCGTCTCATTGCTGCGAGACTGTTATGTCAAATGGCCTGCCGACAAAGTGCAACAATTGCTGAGTGAATATATTGGCTTAATGGAGCAACAACAGCTAGTGGCCAGTTACTCTATAGCAAAGTGGCAGCGATGGTTCGATCTTATGGGGATGCAAAGGCATCTGAAAGCGGCAGGAATTTTTGCCCGTTTATCTCATAGAGACGGCAAATCAGGGTATTTGGCAGATATTCCCTTGACCTTATCCTATATCGTCGAAGTGGCGGCTAACTATCCTGAATTACAGTTTTTACAGCAAGTTGTGCAGCAGCAAGTGCTGCCAAAATTAGCCGAGCTTAACAATGGGGCGAAAAGATGAAAGCGATGATATTAGCCGCCGGACGTGGTGAGCGGATGCGGCCGTTAACCGATACGCTGCCTAAGCCGTTATTAACAGTTAATGACGTGCCGCTGATCGATTATCACCTGAAAAAACTGCAGCGTATCGGTGTTAAGCAGGTAGTGATTAATCTTGCCTGGCTTGGTGAAAAAATTGCTGATTATCTGCAAGATGGCAGTCGTTATGACTTGTCTATTGATTACAGTTGGGAAACGGATGGCGCATTGGAAACCGCTGGTGGTATTATTCAGGCGCTGCCCAAATTAAGCCAGGACGATCAGCCATTTCTTGTGGTTAACGGTGATGTTTTTCTTGACTATGATTTTAGCGATTTTCCGCAGTTAGCGGATTCGAAGCTTGCCCATTTATGGCTGGTCAATAATCCGGTGCATAATCCAAGTGGTGACTTTTCTCTTAACGGGAACTTACTCGAATTAATCGATGAAACGGTCAATCGGCCAAGTTATACCTTTAGCGGCCTGGGTTTGTATCGCCCGTCGTTTTTTAACGAATTTTTATCGCAAAAAGTGATGCCGCTTGCACCTGTGATTAAGGCCGGCATAGCAAAAGGTGCGGTGTCGGCCGAAGTGCTCAGCGGTTTATGGACTGATGTTGGCACACCACAGCGATTGGCACAATTAAATCAAGAGCTTAAACAATCAAATGTTTAGCAAAGCAAGGACAAATAATTAATGAGAATTTGGGGTAAGGTATTCGGGTTTTTATTTGGCTTTATGCTCAGTAAAAATATTTTTGGTGCGTTGTTAGGCTTATGGCTAGGTCACAGGTTTGATAAAGGCCTCGGCTTTAATTTCGATGATCTCGCACAGCTGTCTGAAGAAAACCGCCAAGCGGCATTTTTTTACAGCACTTTTACTACTATGGGGTTTATTGCCAAGGCAAACGGTCGGGTATCGCAACATGAAATTGCCTTTGCCACGGCCTATATGGATAAACTTGGTCTCAATAGCGAAATGCGACAACAGGCGCAGGACGCGTTTCGCGAAGGGAAAATGGCGGGCTTCCCACTAGAACAGCACCTGAAAAAGTTTAAGCGTATCTGTATTAACCGCCAGGATTTGTTGCTAATGTTTTTGGAAATCCAGATCCAGGTGGCATTTGCCGATGGCCAGCTAGATCAGCAAGAACGTCAGGCATTACACCGCATTGCCAATATTTTGGGCTTTTCCAGTGTTGAGCTTGATCGTTTATTGGAAATGATCATTGCCGGTGCTAATTTTCATCAGCAGGGGGCAAGTCAACGTAGGGCGGGAAGTGCCGCACAACTGGAGAATGCTTATAAGTTATTAGGGGTAACGCCAGCGGATTCGGAAAAAGAGATTAAAAAAGCGTACCGAAAATTAATGGCGCAGCATCATCCGGACAAGTTAGTGGCAAAAGGCTTACCGCCGGAAATGATGGAAGTTGCCAAGCAAAAAGCACAGGACATTCAAGCGGCCTATGAAATGATCCAGGCAAAAACTAAGGGATAAAGGTAATATTTTTGTCGGATAGGCTACTATCAAATAGTTTTGTTAAAAGCAGTAAAATTTGAAGGAAAACAAATGAAAAAATTCATTATGATAATGACAGCTTTTTTATTATCTTTTAATGCGTTGGCAGACAAGCAGGATGATCGTCAGGAAATTCTTGAAATGAGACAAGAGGTGCTGGCAAAACTCTACAAGGAAGAACCAAGCGTTAAGGGAAAAATTAAGGCAGCAAAGGGCTATGCGGTCTTTTCCAATATTGGGGTAAACCTGATCTTCTTGTCCGCCGGTGGCGGCTCAGGAGTAGTACATGACAATGGCTCAGGCAAGGATACCTATATGAATATGGGCTCTGCTGGTGTCGGTATTGGCTTTGGTGTAAAAGACTTTAGTGCGGTGTTTATTTTCCATACTCAGGATGCGTTAGCTAACTTTATTGAATATGGCTGGGATTTTTCAGGTCAGGCGGATGCGGCAGCTAAATCTGGTAAAAAGGGAGCTGAAGGCAGCGCAGCTGGTACTATAGTTAACGGTGTCTCTATCTATCAGATGACGGAAAGTGGGCTCGCATTGCAGGCAACATTGCAAGGTACTAAGTACTGGGTTGATAGTGATTTAAATTAATTATGTGTGGCTGGTTACCAACCTTGCGATCTGAGCCAGCCGTTGATTTCTTTTACCAAGGTTTGTTTCGGATAATAGCCGGTGCGGCTGTTAAACAATTCTCTTTGGCGAAAGTAAGATTTCAGCTCCTGATTAACCAACTTTTGGCGTAGCTTAACTGCCTGTTTGATCAAACCATGATCGGTTTTTAAATAAAGGTCGAGTACCGGTAAATCAAGCTGTGACAATGCTTTAGCGCTTAGATTATTACCTTCGCTATCACTTAAAAAACCACTTAAGCTTACCAGTGTCATCGGCTTTTCTGCCAGCTCCTGCTGGTAAAGGCTTAATAGCAGCGCACTGTGATGACCTTCGGCCACCATAACAATAATGCCGGGGTAAGTTTTCGCCCGCTGCATTACCTCGGTCAATAGCTTTGCCAGCTGCTGACGATATTCACTTAGCGCTTGCTGATTTTCCTGTTGCTGCTGAGTTTTATCAATTGCTCTTGATGGATAAGTGTCAGGCTTTTCTGGGGGCTGAATACTGATAGTGGTCCAGCCTTGCTCAGGCATGCTTTGTCTCAAATAATTGATTGCTTTGGGGCTGGTAGCGCTTTGTTGCCAGTCCGCTAATAGAATCATCACCCCTTTATTGTTTGCTGTGGCATTGGTGGTGACTAAAGTTTGATATTCATCCGAGCTTACCAGTACAGGCTTTTGGTTTTCTGGTGGCAGGTAATGTTTAAGATCTGAACTGGCTAAGGCACTTTGGGCAAGCGGCGGTGCTATTGCCAGGTTGCTGCGGCGGGTTTGTCGATTAATGATCGTCAGCTGGTCGGCAGCTTTGGATGCTTGGCTATTTTTTTCCGCTTCGCCGTTTTGCTCGGTTTGCGGTGTTTGTTCCTGCGATGAGCTTTCTTGCTCTTGCTCTTGCTCACTGGCGCCATAAGCACTATCTATGGCTGACAGGCTCAGCACCAGGGCAAAACAAACATTAGAAAAGAATAAACTGCGGCTCACGTATGGCTCTAATTAATTGTTAGTTAAACTTGTTATCGGTAACTTATGATATTTCTTCAGCCGATAAAGGTAAATTTTCTCCGTGTTAGCTAAATGGACAAGGCGCAGAAAAGGTTAGTATTGCTTTGGTTACCGGGTGTTTGATGGTTAACCAGTTAGCGTGTAGCTGTAAGCGCGGGCTTTCGGTTAGTGCTTTATCGTGGGCATAGAGGCGATCACCTAAAATCGGGTGACCAAGGAATAGCATATGCACTCTCAGCTGATGGGATCGCCCGGTAATAGGTGTTAATTCCACTAAACTAGAGTTGTCCTGGTGGCTTAATACTCGATAACGGGTCAGGGCTGTTTTGCCATGTTGATGATCGATTTTTTGTTTTGGCCGGTTTGGCCAGTCACAAATCAGCGGCTGATTGATTTCACCGCTGGTTTCTTTTACCCGGCCATAAACCCGAGCCAGGTATTGTTTTTCGGTTTCTCGCTTCTCAAACTGTCGGCTGATTTCGACATGTGCGGCCTTATTGAGTGCCATTAACAGAATGCCAGAAGTTGCCATATCCAGACGGTGGACGATTGTGGCGCTGGGCAATACTCTTTGCACTCGGGTTTGTAAGCAGTCTTTATGCTCAGCGAGCCGTCCCGGTACTGTGAGCAAACCACTGGGCTTATTGAGTACCACCAGATCCTGATCCCGATAAACAATATCGAGATAAGGAGACATTGGTGGGTGATAAATAAAGTCTGGGTTGGCACTCATAATGGCTAATCTGCTTTAGTTGCTGACGACGATTAAACGGACTGCTTCAAATTTTAGCTGGGCTTTTTCAATAAAGTTCGCTAATTCCTGTTGCTGTAGTTTAATAAAGTCTAATTCATCTTGTCGAACACTTGGGTTAATCGCTTTAAGAGCGGTTAACCGCTGAAATTCCTGTTCGAGTGTATTTTCCATTGAGCTTAAGGCTTTTGCCTGAATGTTCGCAACCAATTGCTCAGCATGTTGTTCAGCTTTACTGACCAGTGGTGATACTTGATCTTTAAGCGCTTTAACCAGTTGCAGGGCGACTTGCTTTTTCACTGGTGTCAGTTGTTGATCCAACAGCGCAGCGCTGACTTTATCTGCAAGGTTGTTGCCATTTTTATCGACCAGAATGCGCACCGGAGTCACAGGCAAATAACGGTTGAGCTGCAGCTGGCTCGGCGCAGTCGCCTCGACGGTAAATAAGCATTCAAGGAAAAAGGTGCCAGCCGGTAGTGCCGGATTTTTTAGTAAGCCAATACTGGAGTTACCAGTTTCATCTGACAGTACTAAATCCATGGCGCCGGTGACCATAGGATGATCCCAGGTCAGCAGTTGATAATCTTCGCAGGCTAGGGCGGTATCACGATTAAAGGTAATAGTAGTGCCATCATCCGGCAAGCAAGGAAAATTACCGCTAAGCATATGCTCTGTCGGTTGCAGCGCGATAGCGTTGTCTGACTTGTCATCCTGGGCAATACCAAAAACGTCCAATACCTGGAACATAAACTGCGGCAGGGTAATTTCACTGTCCAGGGCACAGATTTGTTCGACTAATTGTTCAGCCTTGCCTTGTCCGGATGAATTGAGCTCCAGTAATTTATCGCGGCCGGATTCCAGCTCTGCTTTTAATGCTAAATGCTTTTCATGACTTAGTTTGATTAATTGTTCTACGTCTTTTGGAGCTGGCGCGGCGCTTAAGGTTAGTTCAGTTAATTGCTTGCTAAATACCTCGTAAACAGCTCGCCCGGTAATACAGGTATGCTCGAAGGCATTGAGCGCGTTGTGATACCACTGAAATAACAGGTTTTGTGCGCTGTGCTCAAAGTAAGGGACATGAATGTTAATGGTTTCTGTTTGTCCGATACGGTCCAGACGGCCGATGCGTTGCTCCAGCAAGTCAGGATTGGTCGGCAGATCGAATAATACCAGGTGGTGAGCAAACTGAAAGTTGCGGCCTTCACTGCCGATTTCAGAGCATAATAATACCTGGGCGCTGTCTTCATCCTGGGCAAAGTAAGCGGCGGCGCGGTCGCGTTCAAAAATACTCAAGCCTTCATGAAATATTGCTGCGCGCATGCCTTCTTTGGTTCTTAATGCGGTTTCCAGTTCAATCGCGGTTTGTGCATGGGCACAAATAACCAGTACTTTTTCTTTGTTTAGCGACTTTAATAACTCAATTAAATAGTCTACTTTGGGATCAAAATCGTACCAAGCGTCAGTACTATCGAGCCCGTATAACATTTCAGGCGTGGTGAGATATTTTGCTTGCGCACTTTGTTGCAGTTGTGTGGCATCGCCGCTTAATAAAAAGTCTTCAATTTTTTCCTGGTATTGTTCCGGCAAAGTTAACGCCTTGGCGTGTAACTGACGCTCAGGGAAACCTTTAATGGTATTGCGACTGTTTCTAAATAAGATCCGGCCGGTGCCGTGGCGATCTAACAATTGCGCCAATACCTGTTTTCTGATTTGTTGCTGTGCCTCTGTGTCAGCTTGATTAAGTTGTGCCAGTTGCTTGCTGATATCTGTTTCACTCAGTAGCTGTTTTAGAGTATTTAACTGCTCGTCAGTCAATGCTTGTTTGGCAACCAGAGCATTAGCAGCATCCGCCACTTCAGTATAATGTTGCTCTTCTTCGGTAAATTTTTGATAGTCGTAAAAGCGATCGGCATCGAGTAAACGCAAACGGGCAAAGTGACTTTCATGGCCGAGTTGATCCGGCGTTGCCGTTAGCAGCAAAACGCCGGGAATGGTTTGTGCAAGTTGTTCGACACATAAATATTCGGTACTGGCGTGGTCGACTTGCCAGTCCAGGTGATGAGCTTCATCGACTACCATCAGATCCCACTCTTCGGCAATTAGTGCTTCATACCACTCTGGGTTATCGGTAATAAAACCTAAATTTACTAATACCAGTTGCTCGGCGCTGAACGGATTGATTTCTTCTCCTGGCTCGGCGCTATTGGCAATTTCCTGGCATCGGGTTTGGTCAAAGATGCTAAACCTTAAGTTAAAGCGGCGCAGCATTTCCACCAGCCATTGATGCATTAATGATTCAGGTACTATGATCAGCACGCGTTTCGCGCGCCCAGTTACGAGTTGTTGATGAATGATTAAACCCGCTTCTATGGTTTTACCCAAGCCAACTTCGTCAGCCAGTAAAACCCTTGGTGCAAATCGGCTACCGACTTCTTCTGCGATATAAAGCTGATGAGGAATTAAGCTAACTCGCCCGCCGGATAATCCGGTGAGTTCTGATTGTTGTTGGTGAAATTGGTGTTGCAAACAATCTTTGCGCAAACGAAACCAGTCAAGGCGGTCAACCTGTCCATTGAGCAGGCGATCATGGGGCTTATTAAACTTGATAAAGTGATCTATCATCACTTCTTTTAGATCGGCGAATTCGCCATTATCTAAACGTTTTCCACGATAAGTGATCAGGCCATTGTCTTCATTAATGCTGGAGACCGATAAATGCCAGCCTTCGTGGCTGGGGATAATATCCCCTTCGTTAAAAATTACTCGTGTTAGCGGCGCATTGGCAATGGCATATTTTCTGATATCGCCGGTGGCAGTAAACATAATACTGACAAATCGGTTTTCTACACTGGTTACCGTACCTAATCCCTGGTCTGACTCTCCATCACTGATCCAACGTTGGCCTGGGTGAAACGACATAGAAAACTCCAATATTTTAACTTCGAATACTAGGTGAGCTGTTTATTCGCAGAACAGGTAGCAGAATTAGGCTCACTATAAAAAAAAGGGCGCTATGGTACCGTTAATCATAGCTGTGATCATCAAATAATTCTGAAAAAATAGCGACTGTCGAATGATTAGCCAAAAGCACCGGTAACGGGGAGTGTTGTTACCGGTGCTGGTGAGTTATTTTACGCCGAGTTCTTTTAGGCGTTCCAGTAAGTAACTTTTCTGGGTGTGACGTTCAGATAGCACCACTTCATCTCTTGGATGCAGGAATAGCGGTAGAGAAATACGTGATTTTTTCGCATTTTCGCCGGTAGGATTAACGACTCTGTGGCTGGTAGATGGAAAATAACCGCCGGAAGCTTCCTGTAGCATATCACCGATATTAATAATCAAATTGCCAAAGTCTGACGGAATATCCAGCCATTTACCATCTTGTGACTGCACTTGCAGGCCTGGTTCATTCGCAGCCGGTAAAATGGTTAATAAGTTAATGTCTTCATGAGCAGCAGCGCGTAGTGCGCCGGGTTCTTCTTCACCTGTTAATGGCGGGTAATGTAGCACGCGCAATAGGGTATTTGGCGTATCTTTGATCATGTTAGATAACGGCTCAGAGTACTTGGCTGCAACGTCTGCCGGGCTGTATTTTTCGACCCAGTCTAATAATTCTGCCGCCAGTGCCGAAGTTTTGTGGTAATAAGTTAAGATTTCTTCTTTAAGCGCTTCGGGAATGCGTCCCCAAGGATAAATGTGATAATACTCTTTGAGATCCTTTTTTTCGTGGCCTTTAGCGGTTTCCGATATTTCAGGGGCAAAATAGCCGTCTTGCTTTTCCGGATCAAAGGCAAAATCCTGTGGATTGCCTTCGCTAAAAAATTCATACCAGTGTTGATATATCGACTCTACTAATGCTTGCTGAATAGGGTGATTTTTTAATACACCAAAGCCAGTTGACTTTAAACTTTCAACAAAACGTTGCGGTGCATCTGCTGCGGTGTAATCAACAACTTGAACTTGCATAATGGTGCCCTGAAATTGTTTTTAAAAATTATTCGATAAAAATCATTATAACGTGAAACTTGTCTAATTGGTCAATATTTATCAGTTTATAAAACAAACTTTTGTAAATTCAGCTAACTGGCTATACTCGTTTTATTAATAATAATTTTAATCTAGGGAAAGACTTATGATAAAAGTCGTTGCTTGCCTTACCTATACTTGTACATTTTTATTATTCGGTTGTGTCAGCAGTAATAATATCTGTGAAGATATTACTCAGGCAAAAGAACAGATGCAGGCTTGTCAGGCGCTGCGCAAGCAAATTACTCAGGCAAAAGAGCGTCCGTTAATTAGAACCGAACTCGAGCGCAGATATGAGACCGATTGCATTGAAGTGCGCTATTATCGCGATGATATTCAAGAGGCAAAATGCGGCAATAAAGAAAAGCTCGAGCAAATTAAGCAAGCCGTGATCGAGGAAAAAAATCAGTAGTTTATTCTCCGTGAGATTGCCTTACTTATTTCAGGTTAGAGGACATTTTAGATGAATATGTATCGTTTTAGTACTAACAGCTTAAAGTGAACTGTTAATCACCACTAGAATTTTTAATCAATTCCCGTCATTATGTTGCACCATGGCAATAAATGTCTTAGTGGCGGTATGACAAAATTTACCAATAACAATAATAACCAACTTTCTGCTCAGGAAAGTCAGTTAGCACAAGAAGCTATTGTGCTACTGAATAAATATAAAAAATTACAAGACCGTTATACCGCGCTGTTAACCCTTAATCAGTTATCGAATGACTGTGCCGATTTACATACCTTCTACCAACAAGTTCATCAGGCGATAGCCTCTATTATGAATGCCAATAATTTTTATATTGTCATTTACGATCAAACATTTGCTACCCTGGAATTTGTTTATCACGTTGATGAAAATGACGAGTTTCCCAAAGGTGTGTTCGATTACGATAAGTTCAAGGGCTCGATGACCTGCCATGTGATTGAAACCGGAAAACCCTTGTTAATGACGCCAGAAAAAATGCAGCAGATGGTTAAAGATGGCACATTAAAAGCAATCGGCACGCTGGGCACTGACTGGCTTGGCGTACCCCTGATCAGCGATGGCTATGTGATCGGGGTGATGGCGGTACAAAGTTATACCGAAACCACCCGTTATCAGGAACAAGATCTCGACTTGCTGACTTTTACTGCCCAGCATATAGTGTCGGCAATGACGCGTTTACAGGATCGTGAGCGGCTACAAAAAGCGGTAGACGCCCGAACCCGCGAATTGATGGCGCAAATTCGAGAACGTGAAAAATCTGAATTATTGCAAGAATCGCTATTTAGAATTTCCGAGCTCACTAATCAGGCATCACTGGATCTCGATAAGTTTTACCCTATGGTACATAACATAGTGGGCCAGTTGATCAATGCAGAAAACTTTTATATTGCTAAATACAATAGCGCGGAAGATTTATTGTCATTTGTTTATTTTTCAGAGCAGAACAGTGACGAAATTGAACGTAAGTTTTCTACTCGTAAATTTGGCAAAGGTTATACCGAATTAGTGATTAGTTCGGCGCAAACCGTGTTGCTTAGCAGTGAGCAGATGCTCGCGTTACATCAGCAGGGAACAACCGTGAAACCATCGGGAACAACCAAATCCTGGCTTGGGGTTCCCTTGTTGCAAAACGGTGAAGCGATCGGTGCCATGGTGATCCAGAGTTATCATCCGAACATTATCTATAACCAGCAAGATGCCGAATTGTTGAACTTTGTTTCGCAACATGTTGCAACTGCGATAAAGCGTCGGGAGCTAGCAATTTTTGAACGCAAGACTCAGGAATTTCTTGAACAGCAAGTTAAGCATCGTACCGCAGAACTGGAAGAAGAAATCAAACAGCGTAAGAAAATGGAGCAACAGCTTAAATATGCTGCTTCGCATGACAGTTTAACCGGCTTGCCGAATCGTACGGTATTCCTCGATTTATTAAATCATGCCATTGCCTGTCATAAACGCCGACCCGAGATGCAGTTTGCGGTATTGTTTCTCGACTTGGATCGCTTCAAAGTCGTTAACGATAGCTTAGGGCATCATGCCGGGGATATATTATTAAAAGAAATCGCCAAAGGCTTATCTAATATAGTCAGGGACAAAGATACCGTAGCACGGCTCGGTGGTGATGAATTTGTTATTTTAATTGAAGATCTGGTTGATAAAGAAGAAGCCTATGATGTGGCACAACGTATTACCGAGCTGCTATCCACGCCATTTTTTATCGAAAATCAGCCGGTGTTTATCGGCACCAGTATCGGTGTGTTGTTTAACGATATTCATTATCAAAGCGCCGAGTTTATGTTGCGTGATGCCGATACCGCCATGTATCACGCTAAGGATATGGGCAAAGGGCGCTATGAAGTATTCGATGCTAGCATGCATAAGAAAGTGCAAAATGCCCTGACCCTGGAAACAGATTTACGGGAGGGGATCAGTAAGAAAGAATTTTCTCCTTATTTCCAGCCGTTAGTACGCTTAAGTGACAGTCAAATTGTCGGTTTTGAAGCCTTGGCTCGCTGGCGTAGTGAAAAGCGCGGCCTGGTGTTTCCGAACGATTTTATCCCGCTGGCGGAAGAAACCAATCTGGTGTTGGCAATTGATTTTCAGATCATTGAAAAATCTTGCAGACAGTTAAAAAGCTGGCAAAAAACCTTAGGCCGGGATGATTTATATATCAGCTGTAACCTTTATTGTGATCACTTTTTTGATACTAACCTGGCCAATGATATTGCCGAGATCCTGGAACGGGTTGGCCTGGAACCTCGTCACTTAAGGGTGGAATTAACCGAGCGCGCGTTATTGGAAAAAACCGAAATCGTGTTGACTAATATGAAGGCGCTGAAAAAACTTGGCGTTAAAATTTTACTCGATGATTTTGGTACGGGTTATTCAAGCTTAAGTTATCTGCATCGTTTTCCTATCGATGT
Source organism: uncultured Thalassotalea sp. (assembly GCA_964620605.1). Taxonomy (GTDB): domain Bacteria; phylum Pseudomonadota; class Gammaproteobacteria; order Enterobacterales; family Alteromonadaceae; genus Thalassotalea_E. The sequence continues at coordinate 13,447 of CAZUHQ010000038.1, read as the reverse complement.
GCTGAAAATCGATCGTTCCTTTATCAGTAATGTCCACGAGCACGATAATCATCAAGCAATTATTAAAACCATTATCGATCTTGCCACCAATTTACAAATGGCGACTGTCGGCGAAGGCATAGAAAATGCCGCTGATGCCCAGTTATTGGTGAAAATGGAGTGTAAATACGGCCAAGGGTACTACTTCAGTAAACCTATACCGGCACATGAAGTGGAACAGCTGCTTAAATAGATGATGATCGCTTTTTCGTTAATCAAACATTAAACAGGGCAAGTTATGACAGCAACAACCGAATCAAAAAATCTGGTGAATAAGACATCCAGCTTGTTAAAAGACGAGATCGATCAAGTCGCAGGTTTTTATCAGCTGATTATCGACTTTTTTGCTAACTATAGTTTCCAGCTGGTTGGCGCCTTTATTATTTTTCTGATCGGTTATTTTATTGCCGGAAAATTTGGCAATATGGTGTTAAGACTGTGTGAAAAACAGCAGCTCGATGTCACCTTAAGTCGTTTCTTGGCCAACACTACTAAAATGCTCTTGGTAGTGTTAGTTACTATTGTGGCATTAAGTAAACTTGGTATCAGTGTCACGCCATTTATTGCCGCTATCGGTGCGGTTTCCTTAGGTGCCAGTCTGGCATTTCAAGGCTTGCTGGCAAACTATGCGGCGGGCTTTAATATTATCTTAATCCGTCCATTTGTCGTCGGTGACACCATTGCCGTGCATGGCGTCAAGGGCATAGTGCAGGAAGTATTACTCGCCTATACCATTATCAAGGACGAAGATGATGTCGAAATTACTATCCCCAATAAGCATATCGTCGGTGAGATTTTACATAACTCCAAGCAACATAGTTTGCTGGAAATGAGCGTTGGCATTTCCTACCAGGATGACCCGTTAGCAGTTATTCAGTTGGTTGAAAACACTTTAACCAGGCTTGAATGTTGCGATTCGCAATCAAGGTTGCAGGTCGGGATTGATGAATTTGCCGATAGCGCCATTACTATCGGCATCCGCTTATGGGTGCCGACATTAACCTTGTATCAAACGAAATACCAAGGTTATAAAGCTATTTATCAGGCGTTTGAACAGCATAATATTACCATTCCTTACCCACAACGGGATGTGCATTTAATCCCTCAAATGGGGGAATGAGTTAACGTCACTAAAGATCAGGAATTTCTTCACCATCGTCTTCGATATCCTGATATTGACTATGGAAAGGCTCCAGGGTGAAGTAGCCACTATAAATCGCCTGGGCAGACTCAGGAGCTATTTTACCTAGAGCCAAGGAAGCTGGCCCGGTAGGTTCTGCCAGTACATAGCTCACCCCTTGATATTCTACGGTATCTTCGTTTGCTCTTGGGGTGATATTGATGCCGATCAGCGCGTGATTATCGATAAAAACCAGCGCCATCTTTATCCGCGGCATTAAAGTTCTCAGTAAAGATGCGGTTAAGGTGACTTTGCTGTCACAATCGCCTTGATTTTCCCATAATAATTTTAATGGCGGATTAAAGCCTGCGCCGGATGAGGTTATTCGTGATTCTAACGGTGAATAAGGAATACTCTGGACAAAAGCTAAAATATAATTAGTAACGTTACGGATATTCTTTACGGTAAATTTTTCCAGGAACAGTGGTCTAAGCGGCTTGAAATCAGCGACAGACTCTAGTGCAATGCGGCCGTGATCCGGCTTTACTGCCGGTATTTGATTTGGGGTGATAAATTTCTGATAGTAAATTTGAGATAAATATTCCTCAGTGACGGACTTTTTCAACTGGGCTATGTGTTGAAAAGCCTGCTTAACCAGTTGCTGGTTGTTACTATGGATATCGATACGTAATTCACCACTTTCTTTTCTAAATGCCAGTTGCACGCCTTGTGGTGGCTCTTTTTTCAAACGTTTGCGTAGCGCATTACCAATATATTCATCTGCCAGTTTTTTCTGATAGCTGGCAAATTTTCGGTAACGCTCAAAAATTGCCTGTTGGGGCATGGAAAAGCTGAGTTCTTGCTGCTTGTGGTTAATATCAAGCCACTGGTAAGAAAAATGATAGAGATCACCCTCTAACATTTTACTAAATTGAGTTTGTTCAGCCCGGGTAATACTCGTCATCAATAGCAGCATTAGCAGGATAATAACGCCGTTATAAACAGTGATGTTGGCAGTCGGGTAGCTAAGTAGCAAGCTTTTGTTTTGCAGCATAACTCGATAGTAAAGATTTCTTTGCTATTACTCTATTTAACCTACAAGTATAGAACAAGTGATTTGCTATTATTACTTTACTTTTTGTCCTATTAGTTTATATTCAAACGCATGTTTGAAATGTGTGTTTGATTAATAAGGTGTTGTTATGGCTGATTACATTGCCCCGATTAAAGATATGAATTATCTGCTTTATGATGTATTTAAAAGCGACCAACTCTGGCCGACGTTACCTAAGTTAGCCGACCATGTCGATAGAGAAACTTCTGAAGCCATATTGGCTGAATGTGCAAAGATTGCTGAGCAGGTAATCGCGCCATTATCTCGTGAAGGTGATGAAGTAGGAGTGAGCTTTGATAATGGCAAAGTCACTACGGCACCAGGCTATAAAGCGGCATTTGATACCTATGTTGAAGGGGGCTGGCCGGCATTAGGTGGTGATGTTAATTATGGCGGTATGGGTATGCCAAAAGTGATCACTTCACTGCATGAAGAAATGTTATGTTCTGCCGATATTTCGTTCTCGCTTTATCCCGGGCTTACTGCCGGCGCTGGACTTTCACTGGCCAAGCATGCCAGTGAAGACATTAAACAGCGTTATTTAACCCGCATGTATGCGGGTGAATGGGCGGCGACCATGTGTTTAACAGAAGCTCATGCCGGTACCGATCTCGGAATGATCCGCACTAAAGCGGTTCCACAAGAGGACGGCAGTTATAATATCACAGGTAATAAGATTTTTATCACAGGTGGTGAACACGACCTGACGGAAAATATTATCCACTTAGTGCTGGCGAAACTGCCGGATGCACCGGAAGGTTCTCGCGGTATTTCATTGTTTGTCGTGCCGAAATTTAACGTAAATGACGATGAAACTTTAGGTGAGTTTAACCATGTTTCTTGTGGTTCTATTGAGCATAAAATGGGGATCCATGCCTCAGCGACTTGCGTGTTAAATTTTGATGGTTCAAAAGGTTATCTTGTTGGTGAACTTAATAAAGGACTGGCCTGCATGTTTACCATGATGAACTTCGAACGTATTGGCGTCGGCATTCAAGGGCTTGGTGCTGGTGAACGTTCATATCAAAATGCTTTGGAATATGCCAAAGATCGCGTGCAAAGCCGTTCTTTATCTGGGGTGAAATCTCCTGATAAGGCCGCAGATTCTATTATGGTGCACGGTGATGTTCGCCGTATGTTGCTGAATATGAAGGCGCTTAATGAAGGTTCGCGTGCCTTATCACTTTATATAGCGACCCAGCTTGATATTGCCACTTATGGCGAAGGTGATGCGCAAGTCAAAGCGGAAGGCTTAACTGCGTTGATGACGCCATTAGCCAAGGCATTTTTTACCGATATGGGCTTTGAAAGCACAGTTGCCGGTCAGCAAGTGTTCGGTGGCCACGGTTTTATTCGTGAATGGGGACAGGAGCAGTTGGTGCGTGATGCTCGCATCGCGCAAATTTATGAAGGCACTAACGGCATTCAGGCGATGGATTTATTGGCGAGGAAAGTTGCTGGCAGCAAGGGTGCCTTGATGCAGTTGTTTATCGATGAAGTAAATAGCTTTATCAGTGAGACAACCAGCGATGAAATGGCTGAATTTATTGCGCCATTAGCACAAGCGAATCAGGAGCTGGAGCAGTTAACGTCATTCGTGTTAAATGCAACGGGTGAAAACATAGAAATACTTGGCACATCGGCTAATGATTACCTTCATGTTTTTGGTTATACCGCGATGGCATTTGTTTGGGCGAAAATGGCAGAGGTTTCTATGGCAAATATCGCAGACGATCAAGCGTTCCATGCCAGTAAACTAGCGACCGCGCGTTATTATTATGCAAAACTGTTACCGCGTAGACTGTCATTAATTGAAATGGTGAAAGCGGGGGCTGAGCCGTTATTTGATATTAGCGACGAGCTGTTTTAGCTAAACAGCACTTACAATAAAAACGTCTAAGTTTGCGCTTAGGCGTTTTTTTATTGCTAAATTTTCGTTAGATTTCACATTAGGTTTATCTGCTGTCATGTTATTAATTAGGAAATATTATGAAATTATTGGGTTCTACTACTTCGCCATTTGTTCGTCGATTAAGGGTTTATCTCGCCGATAAAGACTATCAGTTTGTTAATTTAGATATTTTCGCCGAGCAAGATCGTCAGCTGTTAACCGAAAATAATCCGGCGCAAAAAGTTCCTGCATTGCTCGATGATGACCAGTGTATTTATGATTCGCGGGTGATTTATCGTTACCTGGCACAAAAATATCAACAGCCGCCGTTAAACTGGGATCAGGAGAATTTGTTAACCTTAATCGATTCGGTTAATGACTCCTTAGTGGCAACCTTATTATTGCAACGTTCAGATATAGATACCATGCAGGAAGGCCTGTTCTTTAATTTGCAGCGGGAAAGAATTGCCAATGTCTTTCAAGTGTTGGATAACGAAGTGGCCAATGGCGCCTTTAACGACTGGCATTATCCGGCTATTTGCCTGTGGTGTTTACTGGACTGGACAGAATTTAGACAACTGGCGAAATGGCAGCAATTGCCTAATTTACTGAGCTTTTATCAGCAGCAGGCATCGCGGGTTATTTTGGCAGAAACGGATCCCAGGTAAGTTCGCAAATGATTGTTTAGCTAAAAGGCATAGCTGGTTTTTAGCATTGCCATATGGATATTGTCGTTATCGAGCAGCGGGCTGTTTTCAATTTTACTATCAAGTGTGGTAGAAGAAATCATCCCCTGTATTTTCCATTTTTTATTGATAGAGTAAGTACTTACTAGTTCAATAGTCGCATTAGTCGCTAATGTTGAAGTAAGGGAATTATTGCTTACCTGAAAATTATCCTGCTCGCCATAATAGCGGTTGATGGCGTTTTGGTCGACGGCTTCTACTTTAGCTGTGACTGCCAGATCAAAGCGTTCATTTTGGAATAAGCGATAGGCCCCTTGCAGATAAAAACGGCTGCTATCGGTTAAATTATTGGATTGGCTGAGCACACCAGTTTTGGCGGTAAATTTTCCTTTGGAGTAACTGGCATTGATACCGGTTAAACTGCTGTTTCCGGTTTGAGGTAAAATAAGCCCGAGAGATTCTGCGCTGTGTGAATAACCTTGTTTGGGAAAGTTTAATGCCTCAATGCCCCACTGAGATTGTACATCTTCGGGCGAGATGGCTTCCATTTTGATAGTATCATTTGCCTCTGTAGCAGCAAAGACACTTGTGCAGATTGCGGATAACGCAATTGCCAGAGCTAGTTTCATAGTAATTTCCCAAGTGTTTACGCTAATACTGCTTATTCCCGGTATGATATGTTGGATTTTTTCTCAGTTAACCGTGAAAATTTAGCTTCAATTTAACTATAGATCGAATTTATTTTATTAGTTAAAAAATTTAGGAAATAAAATGAATTATGAAGTTAACAATATGATTTTTATTAAGTAATTTTTATATTTTTGTTAATCAAAGGGAGGGGTGAACCATATTGTGAAAAGTCGCTTTTCTATTCGAGATTAGTGTATAATTCGCCGCGGAAAAATTATTGGAAATCTCATTTGTTAGCTATTACTCGCTTAATTTTAATGGCGTTGAACTTGGTCATTATTTCAATTTGTTCAGTGGTATTTTGCCTGTTTAGGCCTTTTCATCGCAACAATGTTTATCATGCGGCGCGGTTTTTAGGCAAGACTTCCCATTTATTAGGGTTAGAAGTGGAAGTACGTATTCCTGAGCATATTCGTCAGCTGAGCCCGGCAGTTTATGTTTGTAATCATCAAAACAGCTACGATATTTTTACCTTAAGCAATGCGGTGTTGCCGGGAACTGTCAGTATCGGCAAGAAAAGCCTGAAGTGGATCCCGTTTTTTGGTCAAATGTATTGGCTGACCGGTAATATCCTGATCGACCGTAAAAACACCAATAAAGCGATGAATACTATCGCAGTTACTGCAGAAAAAATTAAAGAAAAAAAGCTTTCTGTTTGGTTGTTTCCTGAAGGTACGCGCAGTAATGGGCGTGGTGTTTTGCCTTTTAAAACCGGCGCATTTCGTACCGCATTACAGGCCGGTGTTCCTATAGTGCCGGTTTGTGCCAGTGAGCAGCATGGCAAAATTAAGTTAAATCGCTGGAATAATGGCAAACTGATCATAGAGTTTATGGAACCGATATTTTTAGACGATGTCTCGAAAGAAGATTTGCGTGCGATAGCGAACCAAACCCGTGATAAAATGATAGATAAAATTGCACAAATTAACCAAGAGGCGACAGCAGATGAACGATGAAATGTTACAACAATGGCTTGAGCACACCGAAGAGTTAGTATCGGCACTGCTTGAAGACGGTAGTAATGAAGAAGTACATCACACAATCGAGCACCATTTTTCCTGCCCGGATTTTGAGCAGCTGGAAAAGGCTGCTGTTGCTGCCTTTAAAATGGGGCTAGAGGTTGAAGAACCGGAAGAAGCAGAATGCGAAGATGGCACTAAAGTATTTGCTTTCGATATTATTACCGAACAGCCTTTGGACGAAGAAATCTTAAAAGATGAAACAAAATCAATGTTTGAATTGGCGAAACAATGCAAAGTTGATTATGATGGGTGGGGTACCTACTTCGAAGAATAATAATATTGTTAAAAAAAGGAGTTTTTCATGGAATGGTTACAACAATTATTAAGCGTAGAAACGCTTGCTTTATTAATTCCTATCGTGGCGATCATCGGTGCTTTTGCCGTAGCAGCGCTGAAAGCGCACCACAGACACCAGGAACGCATCGAAAAAATTAAGCAAGGCTATGATCCCGATAGCGTATAAAGCTTATCTAGTGGCAGAAAATTTATCAGTGGAGTCTCTCACTACCAGCTGGGGAGTATATTGAACTTCAATGTGATTGGCACTTTGTTTTCGTGACTTGGCTATTAATAAGTTAGCGGCATTTTCGGCAATTTCCGGGGTTGGTTGGTCGGCGGTTGTCAGTCGTGGCCAGGTTTGACGGGAAAACGGGCTATTCTCAAACCCGGTAATGGATAACTGTTCAGGAATGGAAATCCCCATTAATCTTGAAGCAAATAACGCACCTGCCGCTATTTCATCATTACAGGAAAATATCGCCGTTGGTTTGGTCTCACCAGACATTAGCTGTTGAGCGCCACTGACACCGGATTCGAAAGAATATTCACCGTCAATGATCAAGTTATCATTTACTGCAATATTATTTTCTTTTAATGCACTCTTATAACCTTTAAGACGTTCAACGGTCGACATATGTTCGGCTTCCCCGGCGATAAAGCCGATATTAATATGGCCTAAGTCGATCAGGTGCTGGGTAATGCTTTTTGCTGCGTCATGGTCATTGATCATAATACAAGGCGCGAGATCATCTGGCGCCTGATCGCCAGACATTATCCGAACTATATCGACATCGAGGGCGAGTAAGCGCTCAACAAACTCCGGCATTTCAGAAAACGGCGGCGTTAAAATCAAGCCGGCAATGCGTGAATGTTTCACCATATTAGTGATTTCATCGAGTAAGTTTTCTGATTTTGCGCTGCAAGGATGGATCAGCAGCTCAAACCCCTGCTTTTTGCAGGCAGATAAAATACCGTTTTGCATATCGATAATGTAGTAAGCATTTGGATTATCATAGATAAAGGCAACGCTAAAGGATTTGGTTCCTGCTAAGTTTCTTGCCGCCAGATTCGGCTGATAATTTAAACTGGCAACCGCAGCCATGACTTTTTCCCGGGTTGGCTGACGTACAGAAGGTTCGTTATTCATTACCCTGGAGACAGTTTTAATCGATACCCCAGCTTGTTTAGCAACGTCATTTATTGTAGCTTTCATCTATCCGTATAGCCTTAAATATTGTACATGTAATCAAATAACAGGGACTAAGAATATTGTTTTCTTGACTGTGCAGCAAGGAATTATCAATTTAATTTGATAATCACTGTCAATTTCGTTTGTTTTAGTTTTTAACTGAAAACAATGAATTGACAGCGCTGTCATTTTTAAATACTGTACCCTGAATGTTTATAAATTATGCACTAGGAAGAATTATGTCAAGTCGTCAATCATTAGCTAGCTGGAAAAAACTAACCCAGATGGCGTCAGCGAAAAAATCTCAACATATGAACGATTTGTTTGCCCAAGACAGCAAACGATTCGATAAATTCTCAATTGAGTTGCCTAAGATGCTATTAGATTATTCTAAGAACTTGATTGATAGTGAAACCATGGCAAGTTTGTTTGAGCTCGCGAATGAATGTGATGTCTGTGGTTGGCGAGCAAAAATGTTTGCCGGTGAAAAGATTAATAAAACTGAAGATCGTGCTGTGTTACATACCGCATTACGCCGCAGGAGTGATGCGCCTTTGATTGTTGACGGTGAAAATGTCACTGACAGTGTCAAACATCAATTGGAAAAAATGGAAGCTTTTGTTAATGAGGTGCGTGAAGGTCACTGGAAAGGTTACTCAGGTAAGCGTATTACCGATATTGTTAACATTGGCGTAGGGGGTTCTAATTTAGGGCCGCAAATGGTGACTGAAGCGCTTAAGCACTACAGTGATAACAGCATTAATGTTCATTATGTTTCTAATGTTGATGGTGCACAAATTGTTGAGATTTTACGCCCGTTAGAGCCAGAGAAGGTCTTGTTTATCGTTTCGAGTAAAACCTTTACCACTACTGAAACCATGACCAATGCTAAAACAGCGATTAAATGGCTAACGGCAGCATCCTTTGATGAGGCGGCGGTTGCTAAGCATTTTGTCGCCGTGACTGCCAATAAAGCCAATGCGATGTCTTTTGGTATAAAAGAGCAAAATATTTTTGATATGTGGGACTGGGTCGGCGGGCGTTTTTCTCTGTGGTCTGCGATAGGCTTAGCAATAGCACTGGATTTAGGTTTTGATAAGTTTAAAGATTTGCTAAGTGGTGCTGATGAAATGGATCAGCATTTTATCAATGCACCATTTGAGCAAAATATACCTGTGGTCATGGCATTGCTGAGTGTCTGGAATACAACATTTTTAGGTTCTCAATCTCAGGCGATACTACCTTATGATCAAACCTTGCATATGCTCACCGCTTATTTGCAGCAGGCGGAGATGGAAAGTAATGGTAAGTCAGTTTCCTGGGATGGTGATGAAGTTGACTATGCCACTGTGCCGTCTATTTGGGGGGAGCTCGGCATTAATGGCCAGCATGCGTTTTATCAGTATCTGCATCAAAGCAATAATGTCGTGCCGGCTGATTTTATTGGCTCAGTGGAAAGTGTTACCCCGGTGAAAGGTCACCATGAAACGCTAATGTCTAACTTTTTTGCCCAAACTCAGGCATTAATGACTGGGGTTAATGAGCAGCAAGTCAGGGAAGATCTGAAAGCGAAAGGGCGAACGGCTGAATATATTGATAAAGTCGCGCCGCACAAGGTGCATAAAGGTAACCGGCCGACCAATACTATTTTGTTAAAGCGAATTGATCCGGCGACCTTAGGCAGTTTAATTGCCGCTTATGAACATAAGATTTTTGTTCAGGGCATCGTATTACAAATCTGCTCTTTTGATCAATGGGGAGTGGAGTTAGGTAAAGGGCTGGCTGCATCTATTCAACAAGAGCTGGAAGGCGATTTAATCTCTGAAAAACACGATTGTTCTACTGCGAACTTAATCGCTTATTATAAGCAGGCAAAGCATAGCTAATCGTATCCGGTTAAAAATAATCAATTGCTGAAAGAGGTTAACTCTTGGTTTAGCCTCTTTTTTTATTCAATTTATGTATGATTATTCATTTTTGGCTTATAACTAATTAAAAATGTGCTGAAAAAACGATTGATTTGGTTAAAAATTAATAATCGATAGAAAAACTTTGAAACTAAAAATATATAAAAAACAGTTGGTTAAGTTATAATTTTGAATGGATTACCTTAAAGCTATAGCCAATGATTAAATTTTTGTGTATGGTTTTACTTAACCTATGACAACGCTGTCATCAAATAAAAGACAGCGCTGTCTTAACCGGGTTATATAAAATAACTAACATATTTAAAAAAACGTGTGTAAGGGAAAGTCGATGTCATCTAAAACATTTAAAAAAGGCGTGTTAGCGAGCTCGATCGCTATGGTGCTTGGCGGTGGTGTTGCGCCATTAGCCATGGCCGCTGACGGTGCTGATAAAAAAGAAATCGAAGTAATTGAAGTGACTGGTATTCGCGGTTCTTCAAAAGCTAGTATTAATGGTAAACGTTTTGCTGATTCACAAATTGACGGTATTGCTGCTGAAGATATTGGTAAGCTGCCGGACGTAACTATTACTGATTCATTGCAACGTATTACCGGTGTGCAAATTGAACGGGTTGCGGGCGAAGGTGGTCCGGTACAAATTCGTGGTCTGCCTCAGGTAGATACTACCATGAACGGTGAAACCTTCTTATCAGCAACCACTATTGATACTTCTGGTGCGGATTTAGGTGACTTACCAGCGCAGCTGTTTGGCGGTGTCGATGTTTATAAATCAGCAACCGCAAAAAATACTGCCCAGGGCATTGCCGGTTCAATTGATTTAAAAACTCGTCGTCCGTTTGATATGGATAACGGTTGGACATTTGCCGGTGGTGTGGAAGCCTCTCGTGGTTCAATTACCAAGGAAACCGACCCGACATTACACGGTTTAGCCTCATACAATGACGGTAACATTGGTATTTTAATTTCAGCGGTGACGCAGGAAGCGACATTAGCGACTGACTATAACGGCCATAATGATACTTCTGAAAATGGCGGCTTAGGTTGGACGTCAAACAACCACGCCTGGAGTGAACCAGCAGAAGGCGGTGATGTTTATAATATCGTACCTCACGGTTTTACTGCATTTAACAAAACGGAAGAACGTGAGCGTGATGCCTTGCAAGCCTCATTACAGGCGGATATAGGCAGTGGTTTTGTGCTAACGGCGGATTATTTCTATACCAACCAAGACCGTTTTAATAACCGATCTGGTTTTAACAACAATAACCGCTGGCAAACCTTTGCTCAGTATGCGTTTGCAACTCATGCAACAGGGGATACTTTCACTGATGAAGCAGGAAACCCTTGGCAAGCGGTTGATGCATTTAAGATGCGTCCTTATCGTTTACAAACTTTCACTCAAGTGAATGTTAACGAAGAAAAATCACAAAACTTCAACTTACAATTAGATTATGACAATGGTGGTGCGTTAACCGGTCAGGTACGTGCCACTCATGGCCGCGCAACGGCGAAAATGCGTCATGCCTATGGTGAAGGCGATATCATGAGCATCGATAGCGGTGCGATAGTTACAGGTCCTGGCGGTTTAAACCCGGCGCAATATTGTACCAATGGCGAAGAAATCATCGGCTCTGAAGGCGGTTGTAATGCACAATACTCAACCGGTATTCAAGACAGTGACTTCTTCTTAACCCATGATGCTCGCGGTGAACATCCAACTTTTGGCGGCTTTGACACTGTAGTTAATGGCGGTAAAGGCATGATGACGGTTGCTGATTATATGGCCGACTTGGATTCATACCATATCGGGGCGTTTTCATCAGAAGGAAATACTGATGATGAAGGTGAATTGACGACCTTTAGTACAAAGTGGAACTACGCATTAGCCGATCATGAATTTATTACCAGCATAGATTTTGGTTTGCGTTACAGCAAGCGTACTGTGGATCATGATCAGTTTACCTATACTTCTAAGTTCGGTAACGGTTGTGATATCGCACAGTGGAAAGCGGTTGACCAAAACTATCAAGGCTGTGATGGTGTTGCTGGTACCGGCGAATATGTGATGGACGATGAAGGTAACCAGGTGTGGACACCTTATACCTTATTGGCACCTACCCGTTTAGACCAATACACAGATGTGAAATGGCAAACAGATTTTGGTGGTGTGAAAGGCATTCCGGGTATTTGGGTGATCGACCCTGAAAGTTTCCGTAACCCGAAAAAATTCCATGAGCAAACCTTTGGTAACGTACAACGTACTGAAAATGGTGGTTCAACTTATGATGTGGGTTTAGATGAAATTTCTTACTTCGTCCAAGTGAATTTTGACTATGAGAAGTTAAGCGGTAACCTTGGCGTTAAAGTGATTGAAACAGATTTATTTGTTAAACAAAATCTGGTTGGCCCTAACTTGCCACATTCCGGTTTAGGGCCAGATATTGGTGATGTTGTCACTGAGCGTAGCTACACCGAAGTATTACCGTCAGTTAACTTGGCTTATCAAGCAGCAGAAGATGTGGTATTACGTGCAGCATATTCAGAAAATATGCAGCCGCTTAACCTGTCTCAATGGGGCGCAGGTAAAGTTGTTGGTTTAGTGTTTAACAATGACTGTGGCTGTATGCGGGTACAAAATGGTTCGCTTAACGGTAACCCTGAGCTAGATCCTTGGTTATCAACTAACTATTCACTTTCTGCTGAGTGGTATGCTGGTGATGCCTCGATGTTCTTTGTTTCAACGTATGGCATCGACATTGACAGTTTTACCGAGTCTGCAACGGTAATGATCGACGAGCCGGATTCTGACGGCGTTCGTCGAGGTCCTCATCCATTTACTTCTACTGTTCAAGGTGAAGGTGGTGATGTATCCGGTTATGAAATCGGCGGTAAAGTGGCGTTTAGTGACTTCTTAGGTGAAGACAGCGTACTGGCTAATGTTGGTATGGACTTGAACTACACTTATGCTGATAGCTCACAGGAAGCGAAAGATGTTCATGGTGATGACTTGCCATTCCAGGGAATGTCTAAAGATACCTATAATGCGGTTGTTTGGTATGAAAATGAAACATTCTCAGCGCGTTTAGCGTGGAACTCTCGTAGCCCTCGCTTACACACTGCCGGTAATCCGGGCACAGGTGGTCAATCATTGTATCAGGATGATTATTCTCAACTTGATTTCAATGCCACTTATAACTGGGATGAGAACATTAGTTTTTATGTTAACGGCTCTAACATCACAGAAGAGTACCAGCAAACCTATATCGGTTTTGCTAAACAAAAAGCATTCCAAAACGTCTATGAAGCACGTTGGACGCTTGGTGCTCGCGTAACTTTCTAATTACTTAGATGGTTATTCGACTAATATAATTTAAGTTAAACCGCCACTACTTTGTGGCGGTTTTTATTTTTAAAAGAATTGATATGTTATTGCTAAGGAAAAACCACTCGTTTGTTTTTAGCAATGTGATATTCTCAATTTTCAAATAC
>CAZUHQ010000037.1:0-31231 GCA_964620605.1 uncultured Thalassotalea sp. | reverse complement strand
TATTAGGTGATCGGAATCAACCGAAATGACTGACCGGTTTCAGCGAAATACGCAAAATAGAATACTGACCAATTGTAGCATTGTGGCTATAGCATTCTCTGGTATGAGGCTTGGTGAGATGCTGAGCATGTCAATTAATAGCTATAAAACAGTAATATCAGGTAAAGATAATGATATATCAGTTATTAAAGGAGAAACTTCTAAAGGGAATGACGGGGTTCCAAGGGTTGCTACTTGGCAAACTCATCCTGTTGTAAAAGACGCTTTAGAGTTAGCTTATGGCATAACTGAGCATTTAAGAAATGAGTACGTTAGTAAAGTTGAACAAATGGTGATTGCTGGAGAATTATCGAATGATGACTATCAACATGCACTTAGGGAGATTAATAGCGCATTTATTAGTACTTTGCCTGATAAGATCGACACTCGCTTTATTATCTCTGGTATGGAAAGGCGTTTTAACGACTCGTTTGCTGAATCAGGAATTGTCGCCTCTCAAAATGACGTTGAGGAATTTAATCGATTGAACCCTACCCGCGAAGGTGAACTGAAAGTTGGTGGGAAATTACCTAAACTCACACCTCATGATCTTCGTCGTACTTTTGCTGTTTTCTTCAAACGCTATGGTTTTGGTTCTTCTGCAACCATTAAGTTTCAATATAAGCATCAGAATATAAATATGTCTAACTACTACGCCAATAATGCTCAATTACAAGCCATGGAAGACATTTTAATGGATACCGAGTTATTAGAATTGATGGAAGAAGAAGGTATCCGTATGGGGGTGGATATTTTTGATGAAATTTATAATGAATCTGAAAATTTAAGTGGCGCAGGTGGTGAGCGTATTGCACAAGATAAATTTGAAAAGCTTGAAAATGGTCATCTTGTATATATGAATCGAGATGAAATAGAACGTTTAGTTCGAAATGGTACTCTATCGGTTGTTAAGCTCCCTACAGGAGGTTACTGCCTGAATGCATCTTGCAGCAGAGTATGCGGTATAGGTGAATTTCCTGGCGAGATAAAGCCTTGTGACCATCAACTAGTTACAGATAAAGAGGCTAAGAAAGTTTTACGTCAGAATAAACGTTTAATATCAAGCTTTAGAGAACTTAATACAGGTGACACAATGATGAACAGCATTTTAATTGGTATGAAACATAAGATAAAACGTAATGAAATAACAATTAAAAAGCATGATTTAAATTTTGAAGAATTTAATGATGCGATAAAGGGCGTCATAGCCACATCGGAGGTTTAAGTGGGAACAAAAGATATAACTGAAGCTAGGTTAAATAATGCGCTTGTTCGATTGTTAAAAGGAGAGCCTGAGCGTGTTAAAAAGCATGGAAAACTATCATTAAATAGGATTAATAATGAAGCAGGATTAGGACATAGTTATATTCATAAATTTAAAGATTTTGTGGATGATATAGCGATCCCTGCGATTGAAAAATTCAATAAGGAGTATGATCCTAACACAAGTGAAAATGATGATCCGTCAAATGATGTTGAAAAACTCAAAAAAAAATTAAAGAAAGAAATTGCGCTTAAAAAAAAGTATAGAAAGGAAAAAGATGAAGCAGTGATGATCCAAAAAGAATTGGAAATGCTCAATAGTACTTTAATGTTTAGGGTTTATGAACTTCAAGAAAAATTGCGCTCTAATAACATTATTGAGTTATCTCATAATAAATAGGTTAAATTTTAGTAGGTCATATCTTTTATCTAGGTTGTGACCTAAGCATACAGTTGATTAGGTCAGCAATTTTTAAAGCCTTGTGAATTAGCTAGAGTTAGTCGACACACATTCGCTGAGATATAGTTTCGAGTTTTTCCAAGTTTAAACGTTCACTCGCCCAACCTTGAGCAAATGGGATTGTATTAGATTTAGGCAATTGATCACTTTTCAAGTCTCTTATTCTAATTCGAGAAGGTAATGCAGCTCCTTCACCGACAAAAATAGCTTCTTGTTGAGATAAAATAGGTAAGGCCCCAACCATGCCAGATAGACCATCAGGCAAAAAGCGAGCGACATGTTGTTGATCAGCTGAGTTTGTAAGTCTTAATACAACCCATGTACCACATTGAGATATGACCGTACTATCTACATCTGCTGGTCGTTGACTAACAAGCATCAGGCCTATTCCGTATTTACGACCTTCCCTTGCAATGCGTCTAATTGCGCCCTGTGCAGCAGCGTATTGAGCTTCTCCATGATCTGGAACATATCTATGGGCTTCTTCACAAACTAAGAGAATTGGATCTTTTTCTTTTTCTTCTTGAGTCTGGAATATTTTATACTGAAAGAGCAGTCTGGCGATTAGAGCTGTCAGTGGACCTGCGACTTCGTTTGGCAGGCCTGAAATATCAATAATTCTGATATCTTTACCTTCCTGACTAGGAGCCCCTATAAATTGATTCAGGACTTGATGTAGCTTGATTTCATCTTCATTATCGAGCCAACACTTCATCATAAATGAAAGCCGAGTATCTCTTCGAAGAACCTTGAGCTTATCGAGTATGGATGGTACGGGAGATTTTGCTAGATCAGTATTTGACAAGCTCACATGACCAGCATTAGTTTTTCTCCCACCCTGTATATATTTAATATGACTTTCAAATTCTTCCAAACAGAATGGTCTAGGTTTATCACGGTCGAATTCCAGAATATCTGACGTATCTTTGCCATCACAAAGGTTTGGTTCATCAAAACTTTCTAAATGATCTAATTCATTTGTCCCAAACTCTCTTGGACAAGGCTTTACAATATTAGCTGCAACCATTCTTGCATGTGCAAGTGCTTTCTGGACTGCGTTATTCTGGCTAGTAGCACTTCTTTCTGTCTTACCGATAATCAGATTAGTAAACTCATCGCTAGACATTAACCAATATGGAAGCTTGATTTCATCTTGTCCATCATCACCTGTTGCTATGTCATATGCACGATATTGGACCGCTCTAGTCTTAAAGGCTGAGCCGTACTCTCCGTGAGGATCAATGACCACTATCTGAGGTGACAACTCTTTATCGTTATTTTTATGGGAAAGTACACTATGAATAATTGCAGCAACTGTACCAGATTTACCTGATCCAGTTGAACCAAGAACAGCACAGTGCATACCAAACATTTTATTAATGTTAGTTCGACAGGCTGTAGATTCAGAAGCACTATAAACAGCAAAAGGAACTAATGGATCTACTTCATCATTTCTTGTACCTTCAGCTGAGCGATAGACAAAAGAAATTTCTTCGTTGGTTAGAAGGAATACGCCTTGTTGAGGTAAAGGGTAAGTTTTAATTCCGCGTTTAAAAGCCAAAGTTGATTTTGTATTATTCCAGCTTCCTTCAGCCAGCAGTTGGACTTCCATTACACGTTGATCAGAATCAGGAGTTACAGGCATTCCAGCTTCAATTAACTCTTCTGAACGCATTCTTAGCATTGTCACCAAGCCAAAAATTATTTTACGACCATAGTGAATTTTAACCATGCTACCTATTTGACCAATCGGGTAAACACGGCCATTAAAAGTTCTTGTTAATTCTGATATTTTATCGGAAATCTCAACTTTTATGTTGGTTCCAGATACCTCGACAACTTGACCTATTTTTAGTTCTTCAGATGGTGTAAACATAATTAAACCTCGCATCCATTCTTTAATACTGATGTTACACCGTTGAATGTCCACCAATAATCATCTTCGCCTTTCCTTTTAAATGGGCCTTCTTTTCCAATATACAGGCCATGTATGGAGGCAATAATTACGCTTGAGCCAAAACTACCATTACGCCACTTTTCTAGACATGGAGGAATTGCATCCTTACACTCCAAGAAAGCAAGCAATACAGTTTTATTCTCTTCTTTTGATAAAGCAAACTCTATTTCGTTGTTGATGTGATCATCGCCAAAACTATAGCCGCACACAGCTAAAATATTACTATTGGAGGAATTTAGCGATTTTCTGAATAAATCAAATTGCGTAGAAAAGGGATCTTGTTGAGTCGCAATATATTTTGTAGCTTGTGGGTAAATTAAAACTCGCCGTTCTGCCTTTGGATAGAGGTCGTTATCTCTCACTCGCCATACATACCCTTTGTCACAAAGAAACCAATCTATCGAACCATGCATTTTAATTAAGTTCGCACGCTGTCCATTTGCTGGTGTGGGTTCTCCATATTTTTGTATACGATGCGCTACAGCTCCTCCTGCAAAACCATCCCAATATGGAACCCTATTAAGTGCTAGTGAATCTTCCAAAAGAGTGTCGTAGTTAGTTGTGAATATGTTTACTGCTTTTCTTCGTTCAAAAACACCAGCGGAGGCGTGGTTAAATAGAGTATCAATAAATTCTATATGTGCATTGATGTCAACGATTGGCTTAGATAAAGAACCTTCTTCAACTGTATTTCCATCCTTGTCCTCAACATACCCACACCGGATCACATTTGAGATAGATTCAAGAATTGTATTATGTGCTTCTTCTAGGGTTAATAACTCAACTTCGCTGCCATTAATTACCGTTTTATTATCTTTGTTTCTTTCAGCTAGTGCAGCATAGTCACCAAGGTGGCTAAGGACGTGTTCTATATGGCAGTTGTTAGGCAACTCTTGAAAGAGCGGAGTGATTACTTCGTCAAATAATTTCTTGTGACTACTTTCGACATCTTTTTTAACCTTATTGGTCAAAGGGTACATTAAAGGTAATTTAGCATCGAAGCTAATCCCTGCACCTAGAAGCCAGCTTTGTTCACTACACTTTAGGTGCTCCTCAATTTGCAGGAACAACTCATTATCAATCAAATCATCCATTTCTTTTTTCCTTTAATAGAGCTGTAAGAAAGATGGCAAATAACGCGTAATAATAGTTTTTATAGGTAGTTCACGCTTAACCAAATGACCCATAATTAACTTCGGTTTCATCGCTAACTTTATTTAATTATTTTAGTAAGTTATCAGCCGACAAAAACATATTCAATGAATTAATAGTGATACTTTGATCTTGTTTGGTTTTTTCGAGAGTCAAATATTAATAGTAATCAGGTATGCCTCGAATATAGAGTTTTAAACCATTCATATAGAGTAAACAGTTTTGTTTACCGCAATGTTTGCAGAGCGACAGCGGTTCGAAATAGACTTTATTTTTTGGACAGCCTTAAAGCCAAATGATTAAGCAAGCTCGCACTGCTCTAGTAGCAATAGTGCAAGCTCTCGCTGGAAGTACTGATAGTTATTATTTGCAGCATGAAACAACACTTCGGCTGTTTTGCTGCGTTGTATATTAGCAGTACATAGAAAGAGGATATTCATTTGCATTTACCTTTTATGAAAAATCCCCTGTCCTCATGCGAACCAGCATGGCCTTCACTGCATCAACATCAATAGTTAGCATCTCAAACGGTGACTTTCCTTGTAAAAAAGGTTTAGGTTTAGTCAGCCATTCCTGGCATATCCGATCATCAAATTTAAATTGTTTCATCAATTCCTGATAAATTCCAAAATGCTCAGTTTTTAAAAATTCTAGCTCAGGTGAATAAGTAAGTTTTTCTACAGAAAATTTGGAGTTTTGATTAGGCATAAATTTGAGATTTAAGTAATGATGACCTTAATCAACACTAAAGCATAAAATCTATTTGCTGTCTAACCCATACTTGAACTTACTATTTTTCAGTTTAGTTTATAGTCGGCCTAGTATTGGTAATTAACTTATAAAACGTCTGCTCTGATATGATAGCTGACCTCACTAATTAGCTTAACCCCTCAAGAATACACATTTTAAACAATTTCACCTTTAAATAGTTCGTAGCGATTGATTGTTAATATTAACGGCATACAGCTTTTTGTGTGTTGTTGATGTGACCATGTCACACCTAAATATCAATACGATTTAATTGCCTATATTTCTTTGAAAAATTCCTGATATGGTGTGGTCGATACTTAAAATTGAACCCTTTTCATTAGAAAATTCAACATCTATATTGATGGCTTTAAATATTGCCGCAATGTCGTGTGGATATAGCCCGATTTTCTTTGGATTTTGACTAATCACATGGGCAGATGAACCATAAATAAGGTTAGAATATTTCTTGCCAATTTTTATTGCATTTTCAGCAGAAAATTCATTATCTATTGCTGATTTAATATCTGAGCTTAAAATATAGTGAGGTGTGTTTGTTGTGTTTACTTTAATTTTAATCATTATGAACCCGCTTATTAAAATCCCCAGTTTTAAATATATAAAGTATATCTAGAACTTTCTTTTTACCATCGACTTTAGCGATTAAAGATAAAGGGGTTGAACTTTCCAAAGGTTTTTTGGGTTAGTTAACCAGCTGATAGCCTTTGCCTCTATTTTAAATACATTAAGAAGCTCATCATGCAAATTTTGATTTTTTTCTAATGTATTATTTACTTGTTTGCATATTTCTCTTTCTAGTTTATCAATAGTAATGATTTTGTTTCTATGTTGTGTTTTTTCAGTTAATGACTCGACTCTGATATTCGTTGGTATGTGTTTGATTTTTAAACCCACTTCAGCACTTCCAGTTTTTGATTCATTGGCCGGGCAAATCATTATTTCAATTTCATTTTCCTTTAAATCAATCATGGCTCTTCTTTTAAATTTTTTATATGGATAAATTTATTGTTTGTAGTATTTATTATAGTCAAAAGCAGTAAATTAATACTATGTTGGTATTAAGTAACATACATAATTAGTGAATATAAAATGATTAAACGAGCAAGTTTAAGTAACAGCAATAACCCTTTGGAGGGTTTCGATAAATTATGGGGGGACGCTCTTAAAGGCTCTATTTTGTTAAAAAACAAGCTCAGAACAAAGGTATTGTGCTTACAACATGTGGATCGCCACAAAGAATGATACATACGACACCAGATAAGAAAATTTATCTTAATTAGTTACGTTTTAAGATCGTCCTTAATCTTTGAAATAAATCCCTCATATGATCACTTATACACCAAACCAATCATTTTTTAGTGAAATAAAAAACCTCAGATTGGGCTGCTTAGATACGAAAGCGGAAGTTAGCTTTGGCCTGTCTAAGGACAAATGTTGCGACAAAGCAGTCATGACTATTAGTTATATTGTTAAATATAATCTTTGTTCTAGCGCATATGCACACGACTAATCCCACGCTAAACGTGACTTTAGCGTGGGGTTAGAGGTCTCAGTTATTTTATCTGGATAGCTCTTCTATTTTTTTCCTTGAAAACCAGCGATATAAAACAGGTAATACGAACAGTGTTAACAGCGTGGCCGTTACCAAGCCACCTACAATAACACTGGCAAGTGGACGTTGTATTTCTGCACCTACACCATTCGACATTAGCATTGGGATTAAGCCTAATGCAGATGTTATAGCAGTCATTAGTACAGGTCTTAATCTTGAAGTAGCACCTTCAAAAACGGCTTTAGATGCGTCAAGTCCGTCTTTAATACGTTGGTTGATACTTTCTACCATAACGACCCCATTCAATACCGCTACACCAAATAAGGTAATAAAGCCAACGGAGCTTGGTACGGATAGATATTGTCCTGATATGTACAAAGAAAATACGCCACCAATAACGGCAAGTGGCACATTAACTAAAATCAGCATAGCTTGACCAACAGAGCTAAAAGCAAAGTAAAGTAACAATGCAATTAGCGCTAAAGATAAAGGTACAACGATAGCTAGTCTTTTTTGAGCACGCTGTTGGCTTTCGAATTGTCCACCTATTGCTACCGAGTAGCCTGAAGGTAGGTCAACTTTCTCAGCAATAACTTTTCTGATGTCGGCTACTACACTACCCATATCTCTATTCTGAACGTTTGCTTGAATAACGACACGCCTTTGAACATCATCGCGCCTTACTTGAGGAGGACCTGATTCAAATGAAACAGTTGCAACATCACCTAAGCGTACCCAGGCGCCTGTTGGTGACTGAATTCGAATATCTGAAATAGCTTCCTTATTTTGTCGGTACTCTTCTTCAATACGCACGTAAATATCATAACGTTCATTGCCTTTGATGATTTGTCCAGCTTCAACCCCTCCAATACCATCTCGCACAACTTCCATTATATCAACAACTGAAAGTCCAAAGCGCGATAGCTCTTGCCTATTAGGTTTTACGACAAGTTGCGCTTCACCTGCAATTTGCTCAAGAGCAACATC
The DNA here is from genome assembly GCA_964620605.1 of uncultured Thalassotalea sp. GTDB lineage: Bacteria > Pseudomonadota > Gammaproteobacteria > Enterobacterales > Alteromonadaceae > Thalassotalea_E. Next base: position 23,053 of record CAZUHQ010000037.1, on the reverse strand, counting down.
TCTTGCACCATCAACACTCTTTATAGCCGCTTCGATCTCTTGTCCTTTAGCTGCTAAAACGTCTAACTCAGGGCCAAATAACTTTATCGCCAACTGAGCTTTTACGCCAGATAGTAACTCATCAACACGAGTCGCAATAGGTTGAGAAAAGTTTAGTAGTAAGCCAGGAAACTCCTCTAAAGATCTCTCCATTTTCCCTTGAAGTTCATATCGATTAGATGTACTTGACCACTCAGAAACAGGCTTCAATCCTATGTAAATTTCTATGTTATTAACTGGCTCTGGATCTCCACCTATTTCTGCTCGTCCAATTCGGCTTAATGCATAGGTTACTTCAGGAAAAGCCATTAGTTTTTCTTCTAGAATTGGTGCCACAGTGAGCGCAGTATCTAAACTAGAAGAAGGTGCAAGGGTTACCCTTAAGTTAATCGTCCCTTCTTCTAACTCTGGCACGAACTCAGTACCAATGTAGGGAACCAACGCAAAAGCCGACACAACCAATAATAAAGATGTTGAGATAATTAACTTGGTATGTTTTAAAGCGAATGTTAGACCTTTTCTATAGAGTTTATCTAATGGTTTAAGAACAAAGCTTTCCCTCTCTTTCACACCAGATTTAAATAGATAAGTTGCCAGTGCTGGTACTATAAACAACGCAACCACAATAGCAGATATAACAGCTAAAATGATGCTTATTGCCATAGGTTGGAATAACTTTGCCTCAACACCTTCAAAGCTAAATAAAGGCGTAAATACGACTAAAATAATAGAGGCTGCAAAAAAGACGGGACGAGCCACTTCTTTACCAGCATTTTGAAGACGTAATTTAATACCATGCTCATCTTGTTCTACATCATGTGGATCAGTATCAGCACTAGGCACTCTTTCTTTTACAGTTTTTAAGTGGGTAGAGTCTGGTCTATTTAAATGCTTGAACATGTTTTCAACCATCACGACTGAGCCATCAACTAGCATACCAATAGCGACAGCTATTCCGCCTAGCGACATTAAGTTAGCAGATATCCCCCACCAAGCCATGATCATTAACGCAATACCAATAGAAATTGGAATTGAAATTAATACCAAGAAGGTTGCACGTAAATTCATTAAGAATAGAGCCAATACAATACAGATGAAAATAAATGCTAGTGAAAGTGCATCAACTACCGTATCAACGGCTTTTTCAATCAAATCAGCCTGATCATAAAATGGCTCAAAGCGAACACCTTTAGGTAATGCTTGATTAATCAATGGGATTCTTGCATTGATACCATCAATGGTGGCTTTAGTATTAGACCCCATGCGTTTTAAGACAATGCCAGAGACAACTTCACCTAATTTCTCTACTTTACCATTGGGTGATTTTCGCGTCATAGTGACAGCTCCTTGACGAATTTCACTGCCCATTTCAACTTTAGCAATATCCGAAACCGTCACAACCGTCCCATCAACTGTTTTGACGGGAACTTGTTTGATATTACTAATACCAGCGTCACCACTTTCAAACCAACCTGTACCTCTAATAACAAGCTGCTCTTGTCCACGGTTCATATACCAGCCGCCAACATTCGCATTGTTGTTATCTAGGGCACCAACAATAACTTCTTGGGTTAAGTTATAAGAAAGAAGCTTAGATGGATCGACATTTACGTGATACTGCCTAACAATACCTCCAAAGGAGAGTACATCAGTAACACCATCGACAGGCATAACGAGTAACTTAACAATCCAATCGTTAAGGCTTCGAAGCGCCATAGCATCATAACCTGCACCTTTATCTGAAATAAGAAGATACTGAAATACTTGGCCCAGCCCAGAGGTGTTTGGTCCCATTTCAGGTGTCCCAACACCTTCTGGTATCAGTTCTTTTGCGGCTTGAAGACGCTCAAATACGAGTTGTCTTGCAAAGTAAATGTCGGTGCCTTCTTTGAAAACAACAGTTACGCCAGACAAGCCTGTTTTAGAAATTGAGCGCACTTGTTCTACATCAGGTAGGGCATACATTACCGCTTCAATGGGGTAAGTAATAAGCTGCTCAACTTCTTCGGCAGCCAGCCCCGGTGCTTCGGTATTGACGGCTACTTGAACGTTGGTAACATCAGGAAAGGCATCTAAATTTAGTTTTGGAATAACCATAATTGCGCCAACCATGGTGGCAAACAGCGCAATCAAAATCAGGAGTCTATTATTAACAGACCAATCTATTATTTTATTAAACATAGTCTTGCTCCCTAGTGGTTGTGCGGATCAAATCCGCCTTTAGCGATTTCAGACGCAACAAAAAATGCGCCTTTAGTTACAATTCGCGCTCCACTATTAAGGCCAATGATTTCTCTAAAACCACCTAAGGATCGGCCTAGTTCTACTTCTACAGCTTTAAATTCTCCAGGGTGGTCTTCGACAAATACGGTCCAATCACCATTTGCACTGCGGATCAATGCTTCTTCTGGCACAGCCATCACTTTTTGCTTTGTGGCGAACTGAAAGTAAACTTTTACAAACATGCCTGAATGGAGGTTATCATCCGAATTATCTACTCCTAACCTAATAATTCGAGTACGAGTAATAGGGTCAATTGTATGGGCTTCTTGGATAACTTTGGCATTGTAACTCTGACCTTCTAATTTAAGTACCGCAGGAGAGTCAATTGATAAATTTAGCTTTTTATTTGGAGAAACTTTTGCTTCAACCCATAATTGTTTTTCATCAGCTAGCAACATAACGGTATCCCCAGCATCAACACGTTGCCCTTGGATAAAGTCGTCTTGAAGCACTACTCCTTCACGCTGAGCAATTAATGTATATTGCCCAAACGCTTTTATGTCTTTGTTAGAAATGCCATCTATTGCTTTTTCAGTTAACCCTAAAGCAATAAGCTTCCCGTAACTCGCATTGTATGTAGTCTCTGCTTGTAATAATCTACTTTCACTCACCGTCTTGTTACCCAGCTTTTTCACACGTTGCCATTCGGTTGAAGCGATTAAATAGTCAGCCTGTGCTTGTGCCATTGCTTCACTAAATAATGTAACTAACTTCTGACCTATTTCTACATGCTCTCCAAGCGCTGCATGGCGACTAATAATGACTGACTCTGTACGTGGCGATACCACATAACTTTTATAGCCATTAGCTTTTATTTCGCCTGGTGCATATACGGTGCTAAATTGATATTCAGGCTTAACACTTTCCACTTTAATGTTAGCAAGCGACATCTTCTTTGGATCAATAGTGATACCTTCTTCATGCTCTTCATCTTTTCCTTCCTTATTTACTTTTTCGTGATCATGTTCGTCATGGTCATCTTTTTCTTCCCTATTTTCCTTTTCGTGATCATGCTCGTCATGGTCATCTTTTTCTTCTTTATGTCCTTTATCGTGACCATGTTCGCCATGATCATCTTTATGTTCTTTTACATCTTGCTTCGAAACCTTTGCGACAGAACCAGTACCATCTGACGACTGTGCAAAAGCATGATGATTTGTAGTAAGCCCAACTAACAGGCTGCTAATTACTACGGCTAATAATTTTTTACTAAATATTGTATTCATTTTTGTAACCTATATTTTTGATAAATTTAAGATTTCGTTTTTCGCTACTGAAAAAGTAAACGTTCAAATCTCAAATTTTGATAACTGACCCATACTTAAAACGAAAGATATTTCTGCAAGCTTGAATTGATTTTCCAAACGTATTCCTGCGTGAAGACCTTCAGCACGTTGATTCAATGCAAGTAGGTAGTCAGAAGTATTGATGTCACCAGCTTCCCAGCGCTTATTTAATAAATTTGCACTGCTATCTAATCTGCCTTGTGTGAGTTTTCGCCATTGCTCATAGTATTTTTTACTGATATTAAGCGATTCATATTTAGCTTTTGCTTCAAAAGACTGCTTTCGATATACCGACCGAAAGTTAGCCTCTGCTGCAATTGCTTCTGAATAAGCGGCTTTAACAGTATCTGAATAGTTATTTCTGATGTTTAAAGGAACTGAGAAAGTCAAACCAACCAAGTCTTCATCTCCACTTCTCCCTGCGCTAATTCCAATGGTTGGATTAGCTTTAGATTCCATAGTGGTTAGCTGAGCTTTAGTTTGTTGTCCCTTCCATTGCGCTTTAGCGAGTTTAACTTTTGGATGATCTTCAACCCACTGAGAGTTAAATGAATAGCTTGTTGCTCCAAAAGTAAATGAAAACAAATTGGCAGTATTAGACGTCCAATCAGGCAATAACTCCTGAACCTTTACCTCTGCATTTTTCAAAGCAATTTGCGACTCAGATATTTCACTGAAAATTTGGGACAAGTTTAAATAGACCAGTTCAGCGTCAAGTGGCTCTAGAAGTCCTGCTTTTCGCTTATCTTCAACAATTCCAACGAGCGTTTGTAATTGATTTTCTCTTTCTGAAAGTAACTGAGCCGCCTTTTTTGCTGCTTGCCAATTAACTATTGCAGTTAAAGCGTTAGCCTTTTTAGAATCGAGTAGAGATAACAACTGTTGCTGGTTTGCATAAACATCAATTTCACCAATGCTTTTATTTGCTGATTGCTTATCCCAAAAATCAATCGTTTGACTGATACCAATAGAGTAATTATCAAAATCCCCCTCTTTTTCATAGCTTGCTTCAAGCTCTGGGTTATATACGGCTTGAGTTAAGCTTTTTGCTCTATGATTACTTGCATTAAGTAACTCTTTAGCCGCAACAACTTCGGGATCTTTATTTATTTGACTATCTAGCCATGAAATATTTTTCTGTTTGCCATAACTGGCAGCTGAAAAACTCACAACCATGCATAAAGACAGGACTAAACCTGTATTTTTTAAATATATATACATAAAAAATCTTAATTTTAAAATTAATAAACACGAACCCTTTATCCATTATTAAAGGATAAATAGGTCATTAAAAATTAATCTAATTAAGAAATAGGCGGACGAAGTATAGCTTCAAGAAAGGTACTTGTTTGATCAATTTGATAAGGCGTTTTATTGATAATATTTAGCTTACCATCGACATTGGAATTACTGACTAAAATCCAAGATAAGTGGCTGCCACTGCAATGACCACAGTGATGACAATCCTTTACATCGTGCTGTTCATCATCTGTATTATCATTTAAGGCATTTCGATCATCTGCATGATCATGTTGAGTTTGAAGGTGCTCTATATCTATTTGGTGATTCTCAGATGTTGAAGATGCAACAGCAGTTAACGATTGTAAAACAATCGAAAAGACTAAGAGCATTTTTAGTACAACATTAAGGTTCAAAGTTATCACCAGTTAAATATAGTATTTAAAATACTAGCAGAAACTATTTTCTTAAACTAGCTTTTCAATTCAGTTTCCACGCTTTTACATTAAATAATTTTTATATTTGACTCTATAGCCACTATAGATTTTATACTTATTTTAATATTATTACGGAATGTTAAATATGTCAGAAAAATGTAGTGGTCAGTGTCAATCATCTTCTACCAATGAAGATGTAAAAATTGATGCGCAATTAGATAACTATAGTGGCGGGTTTGTCAGTACATATAAAGTGCCTCAAATGGACTGTCCTTCAGAAGAAAGGTTGATCAGGTTAGCACTAGATGGTGTGGAACCTTCTGTTGGCTTGCAATTTGATATTCCTAATCGCTTAGTGAAAGTTTTTCATGATGAAAATTTAGATGAAATAACAAAAAAGTTACAACAACTTAAACTCGGTGCAGAGTTAGCATCAACTAAAGAAAGTTGCAGCACAGAAGCTGCAAAAGCAAAAGATCTAGCCCAAAAAAATGAGATGAAAGAAGCATCAACACTAAAATGGTTGTTGGCTATTAACGGAGTCATGTTTTTTGTAGAGATAATTGCCGGGATTATTGCGCAGTCTGCTGGCCTTATTGCCGACTCATTAGATATGTTTGCTGATGCTGCGGTGTATGGTTTAGCTATTTATGCCGTAGGTAAAAGTATCAGCATGAAACTTAGAGCGGCACATATATCTGGTGTACTTCAAATTATTCTAGCGCTAGGTGCTTTGAGTGAAGTCGTAAGACGCTTTATTTATGGTAGTGAGCCTATGTCATCTTTAATGATGATATTTGGTGGAATAGCACTAATCGCTAACATTGCTTGTCTGTTTTTAATATTTGGCAACAAAGAAGACGGCGCTCATATGAAAGCGAGCTGGATTTTTTCCGCAAATGACGTTATCGCAAACGTTGGCGTAATCTTAGCTGGTTTATTAGTTACAGTAACAAGCAGCCGTTATCCAGATTTAGTGATTGGTTTGATAATTGCCCTTGTCGTTTTAAACGGTGCTCGCCGCATCTTACAGCTAAAGTATTAAGCAGAGAAATGAAAATAGTGCACTCCTCGTATATAAAATCAAATATATCATACGCGATAATGATTTTAATCGCGGTGCAGTCTGTGTTTTTTTCGCTAGAAGAGCTTGAAGGAAACGTAATCGAAGTTTCTTTTAATACACCATTAACTGAGTCAATTACCCTCCTAAAAGCTCCAGAAGACTCCAATATGTTTGAGGTGAATAATAGCAACTCTTCAATTGATAATTGTAATTTTTGTTGCTGTTGTCACTTATTTTTAAATGCTGATTCTTCCTGTAACATTTTCCAAGCAACAGATCACTTCCTTACCTACTCCTTAGTTTCTCCTGAGCTAAAAGGCTATATCTCGGTGCCATTCCGCCCACCTAAATACGCCTAAATTTTATAGAAAATTAAGAAAGGTCAAATGTTAATGACCTAAATATCACATATAAATTTATAGGAAAGTATACATGGCACTTAATACCTGTGTGCATCGCAAGATAGCAATATTGAGGTGTGTAACACCTCGGCTTAAATATATCGCGTTTCTCGCTTTGTCACTTTTTACATTTAATGTCTATGCCTTTGAAAAGCAGTTAAACCTTCAAGAGGCAATTCAGTGGACGCTTAAACAAAATCCAGAACTTAAAATATTTGATTTCAAGCAAACGGCATTAACAGGACAAGAACAAACAGCAAGTTTAAATCCCGCTTATGAACTAGAAGTTGAAGCTGAGAACTTTGCAGGCTCAGGTGAATTTAATGCATTCGACAGTGCTGAATTAACAGTCGCTCTATCTTCGGTTATCGAAATGGGAGATAAACGCTCAGCGCGAATTGGACTTGTTTCAAAATCAAGAGCACTACTCAATGCTGAGAAAGAAGTCTCTGCGCTTAACTTAATGGCTCAAGTCACTGAGAAGTACGTGGAAGTACTTGCAGCCCAACAAAGAGTCTTGCTAGCGGGGAATGCTTTGAGCTTAGCACAAGAAACGTTAGAGATTGTATCTCAGCGTAACCGCGCAGGTGCTACTCCTGAGGCGGAAGTGAAACGATCAAAAGCGGTTATTGCTCAGGCAAATTTAACCGTTCAATCTGAACAAAAGCGCTTGGAATATTTGAAGCTCTCATTAGCAGCCTACTGGGGGGAAAACTCTGTAACCTTCTCTGAAGTAAAAGGTGATCTGTTTCAGTTTGGCAATGATAGTGATTTTAGTAGTCTCTTTGCGAAATTAGAGAAAAACCCTGCTATTCAAGTTTATGCAAGTGAGCAGCGGCTAAAAGAGGCCGAATTACAGTTGGCTAAAACAGAGTCAACGGCCAATATCAAATGGTCTGTTGGTGTTAGGCGCTCTCAAGAAGCTAATGATACGGCACTGGTCGCTGGCTTTAGCTTACCTTTGTTTGCTGAAAAGCGAAATTCTGGTGCAATCGCTAGTGCGCTAGCAGAGCGTGACCAAGTTGCCATAGAGAAAGAGGCGACTAAGTTGAGGTTTAGAAATCACTTACTACGAGCATACTCCAATAGAAAACAAGCCATATTAACAGCTAATTCATTAAAGCAGTCGGTTATCCCAATGCTTGAAGATGCACTGGAAGATACTCAAGACGCCTATCAAAAAGGTCGATATGGATATCTTGATTATGTATCGGCTAGACAAGAGCTGTTAAATGCTCGGCGAACCCTCATTGATGCGGCATCTGCTGCCCTAATTTATGGCGCAGAGATAGAAAAACTAACAAACGAAGCGCTGTCACTCTAAAAAAAGCATCACTTTAAGTTTAATAACAATTTATTGATTCAGTTATTAACTGAATCGTTTAGGAATTAAAAATGAAAAACTATTTACTCGCACTATTGATTTTTATTGGGCATCTATCACCCATTCAAAGTGCTTTCGCTAGTGAAGATGAACATGAAGGCGAAGAAGGCATTAGCAAAATTAACAATAACATGGCAAAAAGGCTTGGTGTTGAAACAGCCTATTTAGCTTCAAAAACATTGAACCAAACTATCCCTGTATATGGCTCTACGACGATAGGCGCTGAACAATTATTCCAAGTTGGCGCTAGATATAATGGCGTTATAAAGGCAATAAAATCCACCGTTGGTGATAAGGTAAAAAAAGGCGAGCTATTAGCTGTTATTGAATCTAACGAAAGCTTAAATACCTATAAAATAACGTCTCCTGTTTCTGGTGTCGTTTTACAGCGAAATGGAAATATTGGTGGTATCACGCAAAACACCAGCTTGTTTGAAATCGTCAATTTTGACACTTTGTGGGCCGAATTTAAGGTTTTTACTAACCAGTACAATCAAATCAAAGTCGGTCAGTCTGTTGATATTGAGCATGGTGACCAAGCATTCAACTCAACCATCACCAATATAATTCCAGCTAAAGATCAGCCTTATGTTTTAGCACGTGTACGATTAAACAACACTGGGCTAAATCTAACGTCAGGCCAATTGTTAAAAGGCAACGTTAAGATAAGCCAATTTGAGGTGGATTTAGCAGTTGAGAAAGTTGCCATACAAGAACTGGGTGGACAATTAGGTGTCTTTGTAAAAGAAGATGAAGAGTACGAGTTTGCACAACTTGTCCTAGGTCGTTCAGACAAAAACTATATCGAGGTCATTGATGGCCTCAGTAAAGACGCTGAATATGTAAGCAAAAACAGTTATCTGATCAAAGCAGATATATTGAAATCTGAAGTAGAAGACGACGATTAGGAGACGCAATATGATTGAATCAATTTTGCGTCTAGCAATAAATAGGCGCTATTTAGTATTAAGCTTGCTGATGGTAATCATCGGCGTTGGCATGTGGAGTTATCAAAAACTTCCCATTGATGCTGTTCCAGATATAACAAACGTGCAGGTACAAATAAACACTTCTGCCCCCGGTTATTCACCTTTGGAAGCTGAGCAAAGGGTAACGTTTCCTGTAGAAACCGCCTTAGCCGGATTGCCAAAGCTGTCTCACACCCGTTCCCTGTCAAGGTATGGTTTATCCCAAGTAACCGTTATTTTTGAAGAGGGAACAGATATTTATTTCGCACGCAACTTAATCAATGCCAGACTAGCTGCGATAAAAGGCGTTATTCCCTCTGGCTTAGAGCCAGAAATGGGTCCTATTTCCACAGGGCTTGGCGAAATATTTATGTATACCGTACAAGCTTCTCCTGACGCTAAAATGCCTAATGGAGAGCCTTACACCGCTATTGCCCTGAGGGAAATTCAAGACTGGATCATTAAACCGCAATTGGCTCAAGTTAAAGGCGTCATTGAGGTCAACAGCATCGGCGGCTACAACAAGCAGTATCACATAACACCGAAACCTGAAAAATTACTTTTTCATCGTGTGAGCTTTGAAGAAATATCTGATGCATTACGTAAAAATAATGATAACCGTGGCGCGGGTTATATCGAGCAAAACGGACAACAAGTGTTAGTGCGCTCCATTGGGCAACTTGCGACAATAGATGAGATCCTCAATGTCATCATCAAAAAGAACGATGGTATTCCTGTAAAAATAAGTGATGTTGCCAATGTTGCTATAGGAAAAGAGCTTAGAACAGGGGCTGCTACTCGTAATGGCATTGAGACAGTGCTTGGTACAACCATGATGCTGATTGGTGAGAATTCTCGCACCGTTGCCTTAGAAGTGGAACAGAAGCTCAGCGAAATACAAAAATCTCTGCCAAAGGGCATTACCGCAGAGCCTGTTTACGACAGAACAACGTTAGTAGATAAAGCGATTGCAACAGTTACTAAAAACCTCGTTGAAGGTGCGCTATTAGTTATCGTCGTACTTTTCTTATTGCTTGGAAATTTACGCGCCGCATTAATAACAGCCGCCGTAATACCACTATCAATGTTAATGACAATCACAGGTATGGTACAAGCAGGAGTATCTGCCAATTTAATGAGTCTTGGCGCATTGGACTTTGGTTTGATAGTGGACGGCGCTGTCATCATCGTTGAAAACTCTGTTCGTCGATTAGCACAGGCACAACACAATGGTCATAGGCAAGACTTAAGGGAACGACTAAATACTGTTTTTGAAGCCACTTCAGAAGTCATACGTCCAAGCCTGTTTGGTGTTGCAATTATCACAGTTGTTTACATACCCATTTTCACGCTAACTGGCGTTGAAGGGAAAATGTTCCACCCTATGGCGGCAACTGTCGTTATGGCGTTAATATCAGCCATGATCCTTTCAGTTACACTGGTTCCTGCTGCTGTAGCTGTGTTTATGAAAGGTAAAATCAGCGAAAAAGAAAGTGTAGTTATTCGTTCAACCAAGACTATTTATAAACCATTGCTAATTATGGCAATGAAATTTCGTTGGATTATTGTTTCATTTTCAATGCTATTAATGGGGTATAGCCTTTGGTTAGCAACTACGCTTGGGACAGAATTTGTTCCACAATTAAATGAAGGTGATATTGCGCTACAGGCGTTAAGAATTCCATCAACTGGCTTAGAGCAATCAGTAGAAATGCAAGAAGTACTTGAACAACGTATTAAAGCATTTCCTGAGGTTGATAAAGTATTTTCACGCATCGGCACACCAGAAGTAGCAACCGACCCAATGCCACCGAGTATTGCTGATATCTTTGTTATTTTAAAACCACGTAAAGATTGGAATGAACCTTCAAAGCCGAAGAGTGAATTAGTTGAAGAAATGGAAAAGGTACTGAAAAACATTCCGGGCAACAACTATGAATTCACTCAGCCTATTCAAATGCGTTTCAATGAATTGATTTCTGGCGTTAGAGCTGATGTGGGCATCAAAATATTTGGCGATGATTTGGATCGGTTATTACTTACCGCAAAAGATATTCTAAATATTGTGAAAACCGTGGATGGTGCAGCAGATGCCAGAATGGAACAAGTCACAGGTGTTCCATCTTTATCGGTAATCCCTAAACGCGAAGCGCTTGGTAGGTTTGGATTAAACGTTACCGAATTGCAAGACTGGGTTGCCACTGCAATTGGTGGTGAATCTGCGGGGATCATTTATGAAGGTGACAGACGGTTTGAGTTAGTTGTTCGTTTACCAGAGCAAATAAGAACGGATATCGATGGCTTGAAGCATCTGCCGCTTCCACTTGAGAATGGTAATTATGTGCCACTTGAAGAAGTTGCAGAGCTTAAATCAGAGTCTTTACCTGCTCAAATTAGCCGTGAGAACGGAAAAAGAAGAGTTGTAGTTACCGTCAATGTCCGTGGTAGAGATTTAGGCGGTTTTGTAAAAGAAGTGAAAGCTAAAATTAATCAGGAAGGAGAAATCCCAGCAGGATACTGGCTTGATTATGGCGGAACGTTTGAACAACTAGAGTCAGCGAGTAAAAGATTAAGCTTAGTTGTGCCGATCACATTAGTTGTTATTTTAGGTATTTTGGTTATTGCATTTGGTTCATTAAAAGATGCATTAATCATTTTCAGCGGCGTACCTCTAGCATTGACTGGGGGCGTATTTTCTCTTTATTTAAGAGACATGCCCTTATCAATTTCGGCAGGTGTCGGCTTCATAGCATTGTCAGGTGTTGCCGTATTAAATGGCTTGGTTATGTTGGCTTTTATTCGAGACCTTTGGCATGAAAAAGGCGATCTTTACGCAGCGATCATTGAAGGTGCCATCATTCGTTTAAGACCTATTTTAATGACGGCACTGGTTGCTAGTTTAGGTTTTATTCCAATGGCGTTAAACACTGGAATTGGTGCAGAAGTACAACGACCACTAGCAACAGTTGTTATCGGCGGTATTATATCTTCTACAATTTTAACTTTGTTTGTATTGCCTATTTTATATCAATGGGCGCATGGCTCTGAGAGTAGCAAACAACAATCCAACGAAATTTAAAATCAAAAAAAGCTGCTTAATTAATAGGTTATGCCTAATTAGGCTGCTTTTTATCTTTTATGCCTAACATTTGGTTGATAAAGCTTACTGAGCTTCATCTCTACAATTTTCATTTAAAAACTCAAACTCTATCGTCGTGTGCGATAAGTGATAGGAAGATAATTTAGCTGCAACTTCTTGTTTAAGTCTAATTAATTCTTTAACTTCAAAGTTGTCACTCAGCTCAAGATGCGCTGTTAGAACATGACTTTCACCATCCAATGACCAAAAGTGAATATGGTGAATACCATTAACTTCAGGAAATTCAATTAATGATTGCTTAATACGCTCTTGAGTTTCTTTATCGGGTGCGGCTTGAAGAAACAAGACGAGTGTTGATTTCAGGTTTCTGAAAACATTAAATAAGATAAATAATGTGAAGCCAATCGATAGTAGAGGATCTAATATCGGCAGTTCAACGAACAGCAGTACAATAGAGACTATAAGAACGGCAACCCAACCAAGTACATCTTCAAGTAGGTGCCATGTCAGCACTTTTTCATTTAAGGTTTCACCCGCTTTTAATTTGAAGACAGCATAACCATTTACGGCAACGCCGAGTAGGGCTAGCCCCAACATCCCCTCAACTACAGGCATTTCAGGATTGGACAGCCTTGGTATGGCTTCAAATAAAACCCAAATAGAACCAATAATCAAAACAATACTATTTACCAAAGCACCAAATAGTGTAAGTCTACGATAACCATAACTAAACCTATCTGATGCTTCTTTATCTGAAAAACGACTTAAAATCCACGCAAAACCTATTGAAAGACTATCACCAAGATCGTGAACTGCATCTGCCATTATCGCCGTACTGTTGGTGAGCCAACCACCTATAAATTCGATAATAGTAAATATCACATTAAGGAAAAATGCCCAACCAATCCGGTCGTCTTTACCATGCTGATGACTGTGACTATGGTTGTGCATTTTGTACCCCCAGTGCTTTTGTATTTCTAATTTTTGATACATTCATATTAATCAAATGACGGATCACGCGTTGATACAACCAACGTTTTACTCCTGATAAATTTGTGCCTTTTTCAAGGTAAAATTCATCAGGGGAATCATAAAGCCCAAAGTCGTCATGAATACCTTCTTTTTGAATATAGGTATCCTCTCCACGCCAATCCGTATCAGGTGAAGAAAAGCAATTTGTTGCAACTCCATAACCACAAAAATCATCTTTTTCTTGGTTAAATTTCTGCTGTAGTGAGGTTAAGTATTGCTCATCTAGTATGAAACCTTCTAGATTTATCCAACGCCCTTCAAAGTAAACTTCAACCCAACTATGGATAATATATTTAGGTGCTAACCAAAATACATAGCTAGGTATAGCACCTTTTTGTAATTGCTGATCAATGGTAAAACCATGGAAACGACACTGGATACCTAGTCCACGCAATAGCGCCATTAACAGGTTACCCTTAGTATTACATTGCCCATAACCATCTGCTAGCACATCGCTTGCTGTAATATCATCGCTTTCATTATACCCAAAGAAAATCTCATCTTTTACAAACTGATAAGCGGCACCAATTTTGTTGAAATCGTCCAAATTTTTCCACCCTCGTTGATTAATAAGAGATTGGATTTCTTTGTGTTCAAAATTAACAATATTCGTATTATTTAAATATTTCTCTGCCATTTTACTCTCCGGTTAACTTGTATATTACCATTATAAAACCTATAGTAACTATAGATTCAAGTTTGTTAGGGGATTTTATGAAAATAGGTGAGTTCTCAAAAAAATCAGGCTGTTCAATACAGACAATTAGATATTATGAAAGAGAAGGATTGCTGTTAAATCCAAACCGTTCAGAAGGTAATTTCAGGCTGTATGATAGTAAAGCACTAAAACAATTGGAATTCGTAAAACATTGTCGCAGCCTAGATATATCACTCAATGATATTAAACGTCTTATCGAACTAAAAAATACCCCCGAAGAAAGCTGCTCTAGCGTTAACGCATTAATTGATCAGCAACTTGCACTAGTGAATAAACGCATGAAAGAATTAAGGGCGCTTAAAGCTGAATTACAACAGATGGCAAGTGCTTGTGGGTCAGATAATACAATTGAAGCCTGCGGGATCATTAAAACATTGGATAGTTAAACTAAATATAACTTTAGATTATTAGTATTCACAAAGGCAATAATGAAAACCATTGGCAAATTAGCACAATCATTAAATTTAAATGTAGAAACCATTCGTTTTTATGAACGAGAAGGGCTGATTACACAACCTGAAAAACCAATATCTGGTTATAGACAATATGACGAAACAATAGCAGGACAACTTAGGTTTATCACAAAAGCCAAAGCGCTCGGCTTTACGTTAAGAGAAATAAAATCGCTAATGTCTATGGACAGCAACTGCGCTCAAGTTGAGCTATTAAGCCGACAAAAGTTAGCAATCATTCGAGACAAAATTAATGACCTTCAACGTTTAGAGAAAGTAATTGTGGATATGACAAATACCTGTATGCAAAACGAAGATCCAACACATTGCCCCATAATTGATTCATTAAAATGATTGACTCCGTACTTATATACGGAGTTTAAAGTGCTGGTAATATCAACCAATAGACTTTCAAATGATAAATAAAATTTTAGATAAAGTTGGCTCAGGCGGGGTTTGGCTTGCAGCACTTAGTTGTACAGGGTGTTTCCCTGCACTCGGTTCATTAGCATCAGCGTTGGGGTTAGGTTTTCTTTCTCACTTTGAGGGATTAGCTGTAAATACGCTTTTACCTATTTTTGCATCGTTGGCACTATTGGTAAACTTATACAACTGGCACAAAAATAAAAGCCATACTAGAGCTGTCTTCAGCATTTTAGGGTCTGTAGTAGTGCTATTAACGCTTTATCCTCTTTGGCAATATGATTGGAGCACATACCTCTTTTACTTTGGTATTTGTTTAATGGTCGTTATGTCTGTGTTAGATATCGTCAAACCTGTAAGGGAACAAACATGCAAAATATAGAGCTTAAATCGACTATTACATGTCCTGAATGTGGGCATAGTAAAATAGAAGAAATGCCGACAAACGCTTGTCAGTGGTATTATGAATGTGAATCGTGCAAAGTTTTGTTAAAGCCTTTAAAGGGTGACTGCTGTGTTTATTGTTCGTTCGGAACAGTTAAGTGTCCTCCTATTCAGGAAGGGCAAAATTGCTGCTCTGGCTAATAAATCATTAAAATCTTAATGTTTAGTGCTAAATTACAACCGTTAAGATTACAGCAACACTTTAAAACCAATAAGAATTAGCACAATGCCACCTAATAGCTCAGCCTTACTTTCAAGTAAAGTTCCGCTTTTAGCACCTATTTTCACACCCAGCCAACTAAAAGCAGCTGTGGTCACACCGATAGTCAAACAAGCTATTAGTACATTTACGTCCATTAAAGTGATTGCATAACCTGCGGCCATAGCATCAATGCTCGTTGCAATAGCTAAAGTCAGTAAAACGCGGTGAGTGACTTGAGATATGTCTTCTTCAATACCTTCAGCAAATGATTCATAAATCATTTTTCCCCCGATGAAGATCAACAAAGCAAATGCTATCCAAGGCGCATAATCGTTTACCCATGATGATATCCCTTTGCCACTAAAATAACCGAATAGCGGCATTACTCCTTGAAAAAAGCCAAAGTAGAAAGCAGCCTTAAAAGCTAGTTTATTTAAACTAGTTGCCTGTTTAGAGCCTAAGCCGATCGACACAGCAAAGGCATCCATACTTAAGGCAATAGCAAGAATTAACACTTCAAACAATCAACTTTCCTCAAGGTTTTATCAAAAAAATTCAGAAAGTCTAACCCACTAAATACAACGATATCAAACCAATAATGAAATGCTCTGGTTACTCTTTGTCTAGTATTGTACCTAAACAATTTTCATTGAGAATTGTTTAGGTACATTAGAATAAACTTTTCGTTGAATAATGTTAATCTCATAAATTGGCTATGAGTGATTGTTTATAACTCAAAAGCTAATGTCTGCTATTGGCTAAGAAATGACATTTACATATTGTTTTTCTATGCCCTAAGAGTTGCTAGCTGACTAATTCGAACAATTTTATAGAATAGTGTCAATGCTCGTAGTTGGCAATAGGAGTAACTTTAAGGTTTTGATTAAGCTCTAGAAATAAAACTTAATTCTTTTAATTTGCTTAGCCCAACAGAAGTATCAAGTTTTAGAGCTTCGCAATATTGTACGTACTCAAATACATTTAGTTTTCTTTCACAGGTTTCTATTCTTACCACAAACTGGTGAGGCTCACCTAATAATTCACCAAGATCACGTACAGTTAATCCCTGCTCTTTACGAGCAGCTTTTAGCCAATCTATCAAGGCTTTATAACGAGAATCGTTTATATGCTTAATCATGGCATCAACTCTATTGTAGAACCCTCTTGGCAACAAAATAGCACCAAGGTATGATGACACTTTGGTGCTATTTTGTTGCCATACTATATTAAAAATTAATAGCTAATGTCATTAGGTATCAGACGGCTGAGGTATACATGAATCAAGAAAAAAAAGAGATGTTCAAAGAGTTCAAGCATATGCTAGGTTCAGGGGCTCTTCGTATTTTACTTAATATTAAAATTGGAGAACCGGCCTTGAACGGCTTAGCAGAGCAACTTCACCGTGATAATGCGCGGTTTCATAACAACGATATTAATATTGCTAAGTGCTATAAATTTTTAAAGTATCAATTAAATAAATTTGGCTTAGCAGGCATTCAACAAATAGATAAAGATGAAATAGACTTAACACGCCTTTTCAGGTTTAAATTTGACTTTAAAGTTGAGGACAGTGAAGTAAATTTTTTAATCCCTGAAGCATGGGCAATATTACGTTTGCCTAATACAGAAGATCAAAGAATCATTAGATATAGAATATTTATGAATTGCACACATAAGGACGTAGATTCAGTCAAATTATCTGAAACAATAATGAGTTTGCATCATATTGCTCAAAGCCAAGATAAGTTTGAATGGGTTGCCCCATCTGGAATTAAATTCGTTCTATATAAGGAGAGAATGTTGGGCTTTAGTGAATATGCAACGGATCACCTAGAACGAAATTATGTTCAACCTTATCTTCAGTGGACAAAAGGGCAGAACACACGCCCTAAAATTTTAACGTTACCTGAAATAATAAGTAGAGTATAATTATTAAAATTAGTAACTAGCGTTCTTTATCAACTTTAGTAGAACATCTAGATAGGTATTTTTGCTAAATGTGAGAATAATCATGCCTAACCTCTCAAAATTCTCATGTTTTTAATTAAAAATAATGAGAATATGATAGATTAGCTACATGTACCGTTATTTATGGTTATTCACAATTTTCACAGTTCAGGAAGTGTAACGGTGCTTAAAGATGAATACGACGTGGAAGTGGAATATCGTCGATAATTAATCCAGCCTAAATTTATCGAATAACAGGTGCTTATTGCTAATCGCGGTAAGCACCTTTTTCTTTGCTTCGTATTTTTAAAGCGCTTGATACCAATCTGTATAAGTATTTAATCATTTAGGATGCCAGTAGCGCCATTAGAACAAATAAGATTTGTGCAGATATAGTTGTTCTACATTAAGCAAATCTTTATGCAGTTTGGTATGGTGCATGATAAAATTTGCTTACAGATTTATTAGCTTAACTTTCGACTATGACCATTCTTTCTATGATAGTTGCCCATGCCGATAATCGCATTATCGGTAAAGACAATGATATGCCGTGGCATTTGCCAGCCGATTTAGCTTACTTTAAAAAGACTACTTTAGGCAAACCTGTGATAATGGGGCGTAAAACCTTTGAGTCGATCGGTCGCCCCTTGCCTGGCAGACAAAATATCGTGATTTCTCGTGATGCTGATTATCTGGCTGCGGGTGTTGATGTCGCCGGTTCCGTTGAACAGGCACTTCAACTGGCCGGGGAAGTTGCTGAAGTCATGGTGATTGGTGGCGGCGCGATTTATGCGCATTGTTTGCCTTTTGCAGACCGATTATATATTACGCATATTAACGCCAAAATTGAGGGAGATACCCAGTTTCCTGAATATGATACGGTAAAAGAATGGCAGCAGGTAAGCTGTGAATCATTTAGTGCCGATGAGCGTAATGCTCATGACCTAGAGTTTTGTGTCTATCAGCGTCAAGTTTAAAATAATTAAGTTGTAATGTACCCCTTAAGTTATATTGAGCCAGTATTTCGTCCGCCAAGTGAGTGGAAAAGTCTAATTTTACAAGTGACTAATGGCTGCTCGTGGAATCAATGTACTTTTTGCGAGATGTATACTAGTGATGCGAAGAAGTTTAAGCCGAAAAAACTTGAGCAGATAGAACAGGAATTGCAGCAGATAGCGCAAAGTGGTTTACCTGTGCCTCGGGTTTTTCTTGCTGACGGTGATGCTATGATGTTACCGTTTCGTCAATTACAATCGATATTATTACTTATCCATCAATATCTCCCTCAAGTGACTCGGGTTTCTAGTTATTGTTTACCAAGAAACCTGCATAATAAGACGGTTGAACAGCTTAGCCAGCTAAAAAAGTTAGGATTAACGCTGTTATATGTTGGCTGCGAAAGTGGTGATGATCAAGTGTTAAGTCTGATCAATAAAGGTGAGACGTTTGATAGTTCATTTGTAGCACTTAATAAAATTAAGCAGGCGCAGATCAAAAGTTCAGTGATGATATTAAATGGCTTAGGAGGACCGAAATACTCACGTCAACATGCGATTAATTCGGCAAAACTAATGAGCGTTACTCAGCCTGAGTATCTGTCGACATTAGTGGTATCCTTTCCTTTGGGTGAGCAGCGATTTGCTCAAAACTTTAACGGCGATTTTAGACAACTCAGCCAAACTGAACTTTTTGCTGAGATGCATTTATTGTTGTTTGAACTTGAGTTGAATAAAACCATCTTCCGCTCTGATCATGCGTCTAATTACTTAGTGTTAAAAGGCATATTAGGGCAGGATAAAGTCAAATTGTTAACTCAAGTTGAACAAGCTTTAACAACGCCAGAACAGGTTGATTTAAGACAAGAGTGGCAACGAGGTTTATAAGGTTGGGCTGATCGGCAAACTTTAATTTTTATTGGCTGTAATGCTATAGTTATTTTTCTATTGATACAGGAAAATATTTATGAAATTAACCCGATTAGTACTGCTGTGGCTCGCCACATTGATAATTGCTACGCCGTTACAAGCTCAAAAAACTAACCCTAATTATGATGCTGAACTGGCAAAACGGGTAGGTGCCGATGAATACGGAATGAAATCCTTTATCCTGGTGATTTTGAAATCAGGAGCAAATACGTCTTCGGAACAAGCAAAAAAACAAGCGGCATTTAGAGGGCATCTTGATAATATCAACCGCCTGGTCGATGAGAAAAAGCTGATTGTTGCAGGTCCCTTATCAAAGAATGAAAATCAGTATCGGGGAATTTTTATTTTGGATATCAAGAGTAAGGAGCAGGCTCAGGCGCTATTAAAAACTGACCCGGCTATTTCAGCCGGTTACCTGCAAGCGGATGTTTATCAGTGGTATGGTTCGGCAGCGTTAGCCGAATACCTGGAAGTCTCGGATAAAATTTGGCAAGTAAGTCCTTAGTCACTGTAAAAAGGAAGATATTTCAGGGGGATAATCGATTTCACAGTTATTCCTTCGCATTATCCACATGCAACCATGACATAGCGTATATCCATATACATAGTCATTCTTTTGCATCCATGCAACCATGACATACCGTATATCCATATACATAAAAGCCGCTATAAAAGCGGCTTTATTGTTTTCACGTCAGTGCTTACAGCCTGAACTCCTGTACCGATAATTGCAGTTCTTCTGCCAGTCTCGCGACTTCACTGCTTGATTCTGCGGTTTGTTTCGAACCTGCGGTCGTTTGTTCGGCGATCGCGACAATCGATTCCAGGTTTTCGCTGATTTCATGAGCAACGACACTTTGCTCTTCGGCGGCAGTAGCAATTTGTGAGCTGCGATCAAAGGCTTCATGCACCGCATGAGTAATGGTTTCTAGTGCAGTATCGGCTTCTTCACTTTGTACAACACAGTCGGCCGCCTGTTTTTTACCGGTTTCCATCACAGCTACTGCTTTTTCCGCTCCTGTTTGCAGTACTTCGATCATATTTTGAATTTCTTGTGTTGATTCCTGAGTTCTGCTGGCAAGTGTTCTCACTTCGTCTGCTACCACGGCAAAGCCTCGACCTTGTTCTCCGGCACGGGCAGCCTCGATTGCCGCATTTAGGGCTAACAGGTTGGTTTGCTCAGCAATGCCACGAATAACATCCAGGATGCCACCAATTGAGGCACTGTCTTGTTGTAATTTATTAATCACTTGTGATGCATCTTCAACTTCTTTTGCTAACTGTTCGATAGTCTGACGGTTGCGATCTGAAATGCCTTTAACTCGCTCTGCTTCATCGTCAGCCTGTTTAATTTCACCTAAGGCGTCGTTAGCACTTGATAATACACTTTGTGACGTGCTGCTCATTTCTGTGGTTGCAGAAGCTGCTTGTTCAACCTGAGTACGTTGTTCTTCAATTGCGGTAGTACTTTGGGCTGTAACAGCGGACGTTTGCTCGGCTGCGGTTGCTAACTGCGTTGAACGGCTGACGATGCCATTGATTAAGGTTCTTAAACTTTCAATTAATAAGTTACAGTTACGTGATAATTGGGCAAATTCATCTTTACCACTTTCATCTAGCTTACGTGATAAGTCACCTGATGCAACGACATTTAGCATATCGTTGACCCGAGCAAGCGGACGGGTGATACTGATCAGGGTAAACCAGGTAATAGCAACGGCAACACCGACAGAGGCTAACATGATAATCCAGGTAATGCTGTTACCTGTAGATACTGAGTCAGCGACCAATTCACCGGTTTCCTTGGTGGTTTGATTGGCTAAATCTACCTGTTTTTTCAAA
Organism: uncultured Thalassotalea sp.; assembly: GCA_964620605.1. Taxonomy (GTDB): domain Bacteria; phylum Pseudomonadota; class Gammaproteobacteria; order Enterobacterales; family Alteromonadaceae; genus Thalassotalea_E. Next base: position 1,865 of record CAZUHQ010000037.1, on the reverse strand, counting down.
ATGTCATTAGTATTGTCTATCGCTTTTTCCGCGGCACTCAGTTTTTCAGTTGCCACGCTAATTGCATTGATTTGTGTCTTTTTATTAGCAAAGATACTGTCGCTGCCGATAAGCAGTTCGTTGAGTTCAGTTATGGTGCTGTCGAGTGAATCGGCAATGTTAGTGACCTTGTTGAGGGCTAACTCGTTTTTGATTTCTTCTGAAATGCGGGTCACTTCGTTATAGGTATTGGTGATTTCGTTTTCTACCAGGTCGATTGACTGGCTGTTTTTTAAATCTCTAAACTCAAAGCCTGAAGCAACTATGCTGTTGAGTTGAGTTTCCAGTCGTTCTCCTAAGGTAACGGCGCGTTGTAATTTGCTGTCTGCCAAATCATGATCGGCAAGATCTAACATTAAAGTTGCGGCATCATCGGCTTTTTCTTCTAAAATATCGACTTTGTCAATTAAGATGCTGTATTGTTCAATGCTGACTTTGCGATTACTAAATACCGCATCAATGTCGCTTAATAAAGTTTGATAAACGCTGTCAACTTGGTTGAGGTTACTCAGCAGGGAGTTTTCCTTCCTAACCACGGCCTTAAGATTTTTTAAATCCTGGCTAAAACCGGTTTCTAATTGTTGGAATGAGGCCAAATTTTCACTTAAAGGAGGCAATTCACTTTGGTAGTAAGCTTTAAGTGTCAGACCGCCTATTTTACCCAGTTTATTGGCTAATTGATTACTGCCACTTAGCGTTGGGATTGCTAATTCTCTTTGTTTAAGAGTTGCAGAGTCAATATTGTTTAAATTACTTAGGGATATGATACTGGTTAAAACGAGTAGGACTGAGATGGTGGCAAAACCACCAATTATTTTCATTGCAACAGTTAGGTTCATTGAATTCACCAATTTGTTATTAAGTCAGGGTGTTGTACAAGGTATGTGATATTGTTGTTCGCAATTGCTTTATCGACATTATGCTAAAATACCTTAACAAACTTTAGTATAACAAGCCAAATAAGAATTTCACTTTTAGTGATTGCTTTAACGCAAGTTTCTTTGCGATGGCTCAGTAAAAAGTTGTTTATCATGCCAGCGCAGTAAGGTCAAATAACCACCCCAGACACAACCTGTGTCTAAGGCGAATAACTTGCTATGCGAAACCTCTCCCATTAATGCGGCCCAATGACCAAAAATCCAATGGCAGTTTCGTAACTGATTTGTTGCCAATTCAAACCAGGGTTTAAGGTGTTTCGGAGTATCTTTGGGCGAAAGCTTATTGTTAAACTCAAGCTCGCCAGAGAGCTCACAATAGCGCATTCGAGTAAAGGCATTAATAGTATAGCGAAACTTTTCTTCCTTTGACTGTGCATGGTGCCAGCTGCTTGGCTTATTGCCATACATTCTGGCTAGCCATTTATTTCGCTTTTCTGAGCAGAGTTTTTTGTGGGCAAACTCTGCCATAGCGACCGCTTGCTCTATCGTCCACTGAGGTGAAATACCGGCATGCGATAGGTACACTTCTTCGTCTGGCAGTTTTCTGAGCAATGGCTGCGATGCTAACCAGTTGATTAACTGCTCCGCGTCCGGGGCTGCAAGTAGTTTATCCAGCTTGTCACTGGGCTTGGCTTTTTTTAAACCGGCATAAATGGCCAGCAGGTGCAGATCGTGATTGCCCAATACGGTTTTAAAACTATCACCTAAGGAATAGAGAAATTTCAGCGTTTTGTAAGAATCAGGGCCACGAGCCACCAGATCCCCAGCCGCCCATAATTGATCGGTTTGCGGATTAAAATTGACCTGTTTCAATAAGGCTTTAAGTTCGCGGTAGCAACCCTGAATATCGCCAATAAAATATATTGCCATGGCTTAGTTTAAAATATT
>CAZUHQ010000036.1:0-31669 GCA_964620605.1 uncultured Thalassotalea sp. | reverse complement strand
GTCTAAATCTGTACCCAATGCAAAGGTCACAGTTAATGACATACGGCCATCGCCTGTTGCTTGTGAAGCCATATACAACATGTTTTCAACACCGTTAATTTCTTGCTCTAACGGGGTTGCAACTGTTTCAGCAATAACTTTTGGATTTGCACCCGGGTATGAAGCACTGACCACAACTGTTGGTGGTACTACTTCAGGGTATTCACTGACAGGTAATTGAAACACCGAAATGCTGCCGGCGATTAAGATCACCAGAGATAATACGGCAGCAAATATCGGACGCTGAATAAAAAAATGGGAAAACTTCATTTTAGCCTCTTATTGCTTGGCCACTAAGCTGCTTTGCTCAAGTGGTGATAAGGTAAATGCAATGCCGGTACTATCGATTTCAACATTATTAGGGGCAACCGGCATGCCTGGGCCAACACGCGCCGGGCCATTGACCGCGATAATGTCTTCGCTGGTAAGTCCTGAGGTGATAGCGCGTAACTTGCCGTATCTTTCACCGGTTTCTACCAGTTTGTATTGCAGGACATTGTTTTCTCCCAGGGTTAAAACAAAGCGGTTTTTCAGATCGGTACCTATGGCGCGTTCTGGAATAATGATCTTGTCACTGATGCTGTTGGCCGCCAGCTTGATGCGGGCAAATGAACCGGCTCTTAACTGGTTGTGATCTTGTTCAAATACCGCGCGTACTCTTAAGGTACCGGTTGCCGGATTGATCTGGTTGTCGATAAAGTCAATTACTCCGTGGTAGGCAAAGTCATTTTGCCCAACTTTTTGCATCACTACTGCTTGCTCACTGCTGGCATCGATATCAGCAAATGCACTGTTCCAGGTGCGTTCATCAATATCAAAATAGGCATACATGCTGTTGTTAGAAACGATAGAGGTTAATACCGTTTGTCCGGCAAGCACATTATTGCCTTTGGTGATATTGGCGCGTGAAATCACACCATTTATCGGTGAACGTACCGAAGTAAATTCCAGATCGAGTTCGGCGGATGTTAACTGTGCCTGCAATGCGGCAAGCTGTGCTTCACGCTGACGTAAAGTTGAGGCACGCGATTCTGCCTGCTCGGTTGAAATTGCTTTGCGCTCGGTTAAGCGGCTGGCGCGCTTTGCTTCGCTTTTCGCCTGGGCTAATGCCGCCTGGGCACTTTTAATTTGTGCTTTTAAGGTATCAACCACGGCAACGAAAGGGCGGTTATCCAGTTGAAACAATAAATCGCCCTGTTTGACTTTATCCCCTTCGTTAAAGGCGATGCGTTCAATGACGCCGGAAACTCGCGGTTTTAATGCTACTTGTTCGGGTGACTCCAGTCTTGTGGTATAAGTGTGCCAGCTTTGTACCGGTTTAACTAATACATGGGCAACATCTATTGGTTGTAAATGTTGCTGACCTGCTTGTTGATTGCTGTGCTCCGAGCAACCGATATAGATCAAACTGCTAAAACTAACGGTGATGGCGATTAAGTGTTTTTTCATGATAACTCTCCTTTGATAACAGCGTATGTTACGGAATAGCTTTGATGACAAAAACCATAGATTTAGCACATCATTAGTGCCAAAATGGCAACAATGATATTGAGGAAAAAATCATGGATACCACTAGTCGCTTGTTAATGTTGCTAGAAATTGTCGAGCAGGGCTCGTTTATTAAAGTTGCTGCGGCGCGCAATATCGACCGTTCGGTGATCTCCAAACAAATGACCCGCTTAGAAGATGATCTCGGTGTCAGACTGTTAAATCGTACCACCCGTTCCTTTTCATTAACTGCCGCGGGCGCTGAAATGGTCAAAAAGGCGGCGGAACTGCGTTTATTACTCAGTGAAACTGTTCACCTGGCGGAGAATTACCACCAGGAACCGCGTGGCGTACTGAAAATTACGTCCTCCAGTATTATCGGTAAGCGTTATTTACAGCCAGTGGTTAATGATTTTCAAAAACGCTTTCCTCAGGTGGAAGTGGATTTTCGTCTTGATGATAAGCTAGTGGATATTGTTTCTGAAGGTTTTGATCTGGCGTTTCGGGTTGGAGAACAGAAAGATTCTAGTTTGATTGCGAGAAAACTGGCGCGTAATCGTTTGCTGATTTTAGCGACACCGGAATTTATCGACACTTATGGCATGCCGACTCAAATGGCGCAGTTAGCGGAATTACCGGCCGCTAGTTATAGCAGTACTTCGTTACGTGTTGATGGTATTCGTTATCGCGATGCGCAAGGTGATATTCAGGAACAAAAAATCAACAGTGTGTTTCGCGCCAATGATGCGGAAATTCTATTGATGAAAGTGCTCTCTGGTACCGCGTTTATGATAGCGCCGGCGTTTATTTTGGACAATGAAGTGCGCGATGGCCTGTTAGTACCTTTACTGACCAATGTCGATTTATTGGAGTTTAGTGCCGTCTATGCCTTGTATCCGCATCGTGATTTGCCAGTCAGGACTCAGCTATTTTTTGATGCAGTGCGTGAATATATCGGCAAAGACAAGCCGATATGGGAGCACGGCATTCCGGAGTTTGACAGCATGTATCATGGCGGTGAAAGTTAAGCAAAATATCACTGCTTGGTTTTTGCGCCATTTAACCGCATATCACTGATTAATCATTCAGTTTTAATTCTTGAGGAAAAGCTATTGTCAAAACAAGCGATTAACTTACAACAAAAGTTCACCAAGTTTAGTGAGTGCTGGTCACCCAAAGTGATAGCGGAGATGAATGATTATCAGTTCAAGCTGGCGAAGATTCAAAACGAGTTTGTCTGGCATAACCATCAAGATACCGATGAGGTATTTTTAGTGATTGAGGGTGAAATGACGATAGAGTTTCGCGATGGCAAGGTGGATTTATCTGCCGGTGAAATGTATGTTGTGCCAAAGGGCGTCGAACATAAACCCTATGCGAAAAATGAGTGTAAAGTCATGTTTATTGAACCGCGCGGTGTTACAAACACGGGAGATGCTGGCGGTGAATTAACCGCAGATAATGATGTATGGATTTAATTTCCAATAAAGTTATCATAATGGCCTTATGGTCGTAGATAAGAGATAAAGTTTGCTCTCCAGATTACCCAAATGGATCGAATATGGCGCTTTTGTGCTGGCGTTCGTCGCAGGCTGCGTCAATGTTATTGGTTTGTTAGGTTTTGAACATCAGTCGGTATCCCATGTCTCGGGAACCGCGACGTTGCTTGGCTCCAGTATTGAAAATGGTGCGTTTGATACTGTGTTTCATCTCACCGGAATTTTAGTGGCGTTTTTTATTGGCGCGACATTATCCGGTTTTTTATTGCATGGCAGTTCACTAAAGTTGGGACGTCATTATGATACCGCATTATTGTTTGAAGCCTTGTTTATCTTTGGTGCCATGTGGTTGTTAGCGGATGATTCTTACTATGGTCATTTTCTTGCCTCTGCCGCCTGTGGTTTGCAAAATGCGTTGGCGACTACCTATAGCGGCGCGATAATTCGTACCACTCACCTGACTGGCATTTTCACTGACTTAGGTATTATGGTCGGCGCCGTGCTCCGCGGTAAACCATTTGATAAACGCAAAGCAATCCTGTTTGTGTTAATTATCTGTGGTTTTATTATCGGCGGCACTTGCGGTGCATTCCTCTTTGCTCGCTATCAGTTTAGTGCGCTAACGTTTCCTGGCGCAATCTGCTTAATATTGGCAGTCGGTTACCGTATTTATTCACGCAAGATGCGTATGGATTAGCTATATCCTTAGTTTTTGCACATTGTTTGCTAATTTGCTTATTTATAGGTAATTTAATTGGTATAAATAGAACGATCTTATAGATAGGTTATAGTTAATATATTTAGCGCAAATAAAATTCGAACAGCAAAAATCAGTGCGTTTAAATAAGATACTTTTAAATAAATTAAAGCAAACCGTATTACTAAAATGGCGTATGGCAATTTATAAAGTAGTGACATTTACTATTCTCACTTTTACTTACCAAGCTTTTGCAATGGCACAGCAAAAGCTTGTCTTATCATCGCAAGAAGGATATTTAGCAAAAATTTGTAAAGTTATAGTTTCTGAAGCACTCACAACAATAGACATTGATGTTGAATATGCTAACTTCCCAGGAAAATTAGCATCTCATATGGCTAATATTAGCGATACTGATGGTGAAGTTTGTCGTATTAAAAAAATTAATCTAGGACTTAAAAACCTTATCCGAATAGAGCCAAGTCTTACTACGCTGGAAGCAAATGTGCTGACGATAGATAAAAAAATTGAGGTTAAACTTAATGGCTGGGAACAATTAAAGCCTTATCATATTGGAATTCACGCAGGGCATTTTTATTCCGCCAACGGGACTAAAGATTTTTCCAATGTGAGTGCAACTGCTAAAGATGTTAATTTAATCCGCCAACTCATTAACGGCTTAATTGATTTTGCCGTTATGGTGAAACCTGATGCTATGTATGCTATCGAAAAATTGCGTAGTACTAATGTAGTAGGCGTGCGCGACGTGATTATTTTAAAGCCAGCAATTTCCAAACAGCCTGTTTACTTATACCTTAATAAAAAAAATAAATATTTAATTCCTCGTATAACCAAGGCCATTAAAAACATTGTAGAAACAGGCAGAGCGCAAGTAATTTATAATAAAGTTATCAGTGAATTACAAAAAGGCAATGCTGATACATTGCTAATGTTTTCTCATGAAAATTAATATTAATTATTATTCTGATATACTAACCTTAAGTTGACATCATTTGACTCGCTTGGAGTAGCCTTTATTTAGCAAACAATAATGTTTAGTCAATATTTGATATTACTATAATAGGAGTAAAATAATGGATACGAGACCCGAAATAACGATTACCTCTTTAGATGCTGATAGGCTATATGATTTAATCGAGTCATTACCAAATAATTCGTTTGCCGGAAAAGCTGAACTGGAATTTGAACTTGAGCGAGCCAATGTGGTGGATTCGGATCAAATATCGGCCAAAATTGTAACTATGAATTCTACCGTCAAATTCGTTATTGAATCGACAAGTGAGGAATTTGAACTTACACTTGTTTATCCAGATGACATTGATTCAAGTGGCAAAAAAATATCAATCTTAGCCCCTGTTGGTAGTGCGTTACTCGGTTTGTCTGTTGGCGACGAAATTGAATGGCCTAAGCCAGGTGGTGGTGTCCTCAAAGTAAAAGTTAAAGATGTTATTTATCAACCCGAAAGCGCTTCGCCTTTAAGTTAATATATTCCAATCACATTCTGATCGATTACCATCTAGAGCATGCATTACCTGGTTGATACTATGCTATTTAACGTAAATTCTTTCCAAGGTAATCGATCAACAGACTTATTTTTGGTGAAAGATACCGATTATGTGGGTACAAAGCCCAAATATCCTCGGCTGATATTCGATATTTATCTAAAATCGAAACCAAATCACCGGATGCCAAATGCTCATTGACATAGAAATCCGGGAGCTGAACTATGCCAAGTCCTTTTAGCGCTGCATCGGCTAAACAAAATCCACTATTAACCCGTATTCTGCCTCTAATGCGGATATTCCGTTCTTTGCCTGCTTCGATAAAATGCCAGAATTCCTGCGAACCTTGTAAACAGTTATGATTATGCAACTCGGAAAGCGAGTGTGGCGTGCCATATAACCTTAGATAAGCAGGTGAAGCGCAAACGAAACTTGTCCGACTCGTAAGCTTTTTTGCCATCATAGTTGAGTCATGTAATTGACCAATTCTAATAGCCAAATCACAGCCCTCGTGAACCAAATCTAATTGTTGATTTGTTAGGTTGGCATCTACTTCAATAGCTGGATATTTTAAAACAAAATCATTCACTAAAGGCAATATATGTCTTTCTCCGAAGGTCACAGGTGCCGTTAATTTGATTTTGCCTTGAGGTTTACTGTTTAAGTGAGTAATGGCTCTTTCTGCGGCGTTTAATCCGTCTAAAACACTACGACAATGCTGATAAAAAACTTGTCCTTCCTGAGTTAATGATACTTTGCGTGTGGTTCGATAGAAAAGCTTAACCTTCAGTCGCTTTTCTAAACGACCTATTTGACGACTGACTTGAGCAGTTGATATTTCCAAGTTCTTTGAAGCCTTTGTGAAACTCTCAGTTTCCGCAACTTGAACAAATTCAATGACGCCTTCCCATTGCATGATTATTACCTGTCAGTAAAAGTAATTTGCAAAGATGGCATATTATCATTTATTTAGAAATAAATATAATATGCTGATTCCATGATTACCAGTTTCCAAGATGAACAAATTAGCTAAAGCCTTGCTTTTAGCTAATCCACACATTTAACAAGCGAGAATGAATATGACTGAACAATTTATTAAATCAAAAGCGGCAGTAGCGTGGGAGCCAAAACAACCACTTACCATCGAAGAAGTAGACGTCATGTTACCCAAAAAAGGAGAGGTCTTAGTCAAGATTTTGGCTTCAGGTGTATGTCATACTGACGCGTTTACACTTTCAGGTGATGATCCAGAAGGTAAATTTCCATGCATCCTTGGTCACGAAGGGGGTGGCATTGTCGAGCAAATCGGTGAAGGTGTAACGAGTGTTAAAGTCGGCGATCATGTTATACCGCTTTACACACCAGAATGCGGAGAGTGCAAATTCTGTTTGTCGGGAAAAACTAACCTGTGTCAAAAAATTCGCGAGACGCAAGGTCAAGGTTTGATGCCTGATGGCACAACTCGTTTCTATAAAGATGGTAAGCCAATCTATCACTATATGGGATGCTCCACTTTTTCCGAGTATACGGTTCTACCGGAAATATCCTTAGCTAAAGTAAATCCAGAAGCGCCACTTGAAGAAGTTTGCCTGTTAGGTTGTGGAGTAACCACTGGTATGGGCGCAGTTATGAACACTGCAAAAGTCGAAGAGGGCGCAACCATTGCCGTTTTTGGACTAGGTGGAATTGGATTGTCTGCCATTATTGGCGCAACAATGGCTAAAGCGTCTCAAATTATTGCAATTGATATCAATGAAAGTAAATTTGAGCTGGCCAAAAAACTAGGGGCGACAGACTGTATAAACCCAAAAGATTACGACAAGCCGATACAAGAAGTGATAATTGAACTCACGGATGGTGGTGTTGATTATTCGTTTGAATGTATTGGAAATGTCCACACAATGCGCTCTGCACTGGAATGCTGTCACAAAGGTTGGGGTGAATCTGTAATAATAGGCGTTGCCGGAGTAGGTCAAGAAATTTCAACTCGTCCTTTTCAATTGGTAACCGGTCGCGTATGGCGCGGCTCTGCTTTTGGTGGCGTGAAGGGACGTTCAGAATTACCCGAATACGTTGAGCGATATCTAAAAGGAGAATTTAAGTTGGACGATTTTATCACCCACACCATGGGACTCGATGATATTAATCAATCATTTGATTTGATGCATGCGGGTGAAAGCATTCGAACCGTTATTCATTTCGACTAATAACAAACGACTGACTGCCTCTTTAAAGAGGCAGGTTCTGAGGATTTACTAATGACTATTGAAAATTTATCAGCAAATAAAAGTTTTGACGGCTGGCATAAACAGTACAATCACTACTCTAATGTATTAAATTGTAATATGCGGTTTGCTATTTTTCTTCCGCCCCAGGCTCAAAACGGTCAGAAAGTACCCGTTGTTTATTGGTTATCAGGCTTGACCTGTACTGATGAAAACTTTATGCAAAAAGCTGGTGCCCATAGAATTGCTGCGGAACTCGGTATTGCTATAGTCGCGCCAGACACCAGTCCTAGAGGTGAACAGGTTGCTGATGACGAAGCATATGATCTAGGACAAGGTGCGGGTTTTTATGTGAATGCCACTCAGCCCCCTTGGAAAAGTCATTATCAAATGTATGACTATGTTGTTGATGAATTGCCTCAAATAATTGAAACAAATTTTCCTGTATTGGATAAGAGGGCGATCGCTGGTCATTCAATGGGCGGACACGCGGCGCTTGTAATAGCGATGAGAAACCCTAATCGCTACAGCTCAGTTTCCGCGTTTAGTCCAATCAGCAACCTAATGCAATGCTCGTGGGGCGAAAAAGCGTTTACTGCATATCTAGGCGAGAACCGAAGTAAATGGGCGCAGTATGATGCAAGTGAATTGATGCGAAGTGCCACTCAATTTATACCAACCTTAGTTGATCAAGGTGGCGCGGATAGTTTTCTCGCTGAGCAGCTTAAGCCGGAAGCCCTTGAGGCTGCGAGCAAAATTAGCGGTTACCCCTTAGAATTAAATATTCGAGAAGGCTACGATCATAGTTATTATTTTATCGCCAGCTTTATCGAGCAACATTTAGATTTTCATTTTTCGTATTTAATGAGCCAATAATCGCATGGTGTCAGAGGGTAACCGTGTAAATTATTCACTGGCATAAATGTAAAATTAGCTACTTTGTTGAGATAAAATAACCTTTAGGAATTCAGATCAATTATTAATTCATAACCTATACTACAATTATTATTACGAACCTAGATTTTCTTAGGAATTTAAAGCTTTTTATGAATATTTGTTCAAATAATAATGGGCAATCGTCCCTTAACGAAACTTGCGTTAACAATGCATTACATCAGGAATCCATTGGAGTTTTAGGTGTTGCGTCTAATGGTAAGTGTGCATTTGTTAATCAATATGCATTGAAAGTCTTGGGTTATAGTGAAGCAAAGGAAATTATTAATAAAGATATAAGCGAACTTATTCAACCAGAAAAGGCTAAGTGCGGTGAAAATAGCACAGAGATATTGGAAATAGGCCAACAACTCAATAAAGGTCAAAGTATTTTTAATCAAGCAGCTTTTATTCGTCTCAAAGATAATACGCTTTTTCCAATAAAATATTGGCTCACTCAATTACAAGAAAATGATTCAGGGATCAATGCATTGATAGCCATTCAACCCAAAAGCATCAATTGTCAAACTGACCATTTATCAGAAGATATATTCGGACAGTGTAAGACTTTGATTGATACAACTAATATGATTTTTTGGGAATACGACCTGAACAGCCGCTGTATTAATTTCGTCAGCCCTAAAATTGTGTCAATTTTTGGTTATCCGTTGACCTCATGGTATTCAAAAGCTTTTTGGGATAAAAATATTCATCCGGACGATCAAAAATATGTTTACGAATCCAGCCAGGCTTTATCCAAAACAGATAAAAACTTTACTCTGGAATATCGTATGATTAATGCACAAAACGAGGTGGTATATATTCGTGACTTTATCTCGGTTGTTCATATTGCCGATGGTGATAAAACTCTTCATCGGGGTTTTTTTGAAGACATCACCCGTGAAAAGATACAAGCACAAGAATTGAAACTAACATCACTGGCATTTGAACAATCTGAAGCGATTGTCATTACTGATGTTAAAGGGATTATCGTTAAGGTAAATAAAGCATTTTGTCAGCAAAGCGGGTATAGCAAAGATGAGTGTCTGGGCAAAGACATTAATCTACTTAAATCAACCAAGCACCATGACCAAGCCTACTATAAAAAAATGTGGAAAGACATCAGTAAGTACAGCCACTGGCAAGGAGAAATATGGAATAAATCTAAATCAGGTGAACAGCGGCCATATTGGTTGAATATCTCAGCAGTTAGAAATGACTCAGAGCAAATCAGTCATTATATTGGCATTTACTCAGACTTATCGGAACAAAAAGCTGCAAAAGCTTATATCGAGTACCAAGCGAATTATGATCCCTTAACGCACTTAGCGAATCGAGAGTTACTGTTTCAATCACTTGTGTATGCGCTTAATAGCACACAAGGTAATAATCGTGCGGGAGCCTTAATTCTACTTGCTCTTGATGATTTTCAGTTTATCAATGATTCTCTTGGTCATGATGTTGGCGACCAATTATTATGTCAAATAGGAGAGCGGTTATCGAAAAGAACCAGTAAAGGTGATTTAGTTGCTCGTGTAGCCGGAGACGAATTTGCGATTTTAGTGCCTATGATGGGATTAGATAAATTAGGGGTTGAAGCAAGTGCATTAGACTATGCTAGGTCGATCAAGAAATCATTGCTAAAAGGCTTTACTGTTAGTACACATAAAATATTTATGACGGTGGGAATTGGCATTGCCATCTTTCACAACACTAAAGCTAAAGCGAACGATATATTTCGACAATCAGATATTGCACTGTTTCATGCTAAACGTGAAGGTAAAGATGGTTTGTGCTTTTTTACCAGTAAAATGTCTAGTGCTGTAAAGTCTGAAATGAGTATTCGCAATGAAATGATGAATGCGCTAGATAACGGGCAGATAAAGCTCTATTTACAACCAGTACTAGACAATGAATTGAAACTAACCTGTGCTGAGGTACTCATTCGGTGGCAACACCCTGAAAAGGGGGCGATATCACCCGTTGAATTTATTCCAATAGCAGAAAAAACCGGATTAATTCTGAAAATTGGCAATTGGGTATTTAAAAAATCTTGCGAATTAATGGCTAAGTGGCTTAGCCAAGGCAAAGTGCCAGTCAAAAAGCTCGCGATAAATGTTAGTTACCGACAATTTAGCAATCCAGAATTTTTAGCATTAGTAAAACGTTGTCTTAAAAAGTATAACGTGCCGGCAAACTATTTTGAGTTTGAATTAACAGAAGAAGTGTTAGTAGGTGACCTCGCCTCGACCTCAGAAATTTTTAATGAGGTAAAAAAAATGGGAATTAGTATCGCCATTGATGATTTTGGCACGGGTTATTCGTCGCTCAGTTATTTGAAAGGTTTACCAATAGATAAGCTTAAAATTGATCGTTCATTCGTCATGGATATACCACAAGATAAAAATGATACTGCGATTGTCAAAACCATTATTGCCATGGCCTTAACGCTTGATCTTGAAGTAACGGCCGAAGGCGTGGAAACATTGGAACAAGTTCAAATTTTACAGTCGCTTAATTGTAATTTTTTACAAGGGTTTTATTACAGTGAACCTCTGCCAATTGCAGCTTTTGAACGTTTCGCTAACGAATACCGTAAAAACAGCTCTCTCTATCATCAATAACGTTTTGCTGGAAAACGTAATATAACAATGTTGAAGTTTAATGTAGATCACTAATGTGGGTGGACACCTTAGTTATAATAATGGCAGCTTTCTTGCTGTTAGGTGCTTGATTTTAGCGTAGAGGACGAGTGGTGTTTTATGTCTGTTGCAAACATAGAAGAAATTTATCAATTTACAGGGGAAATCACTAAACAGGCACTTAATGGGTTTGTACAAATGTATGCAAATACGTTAAGTCGTCAACACTATGAAATAAAACAACATGTTGCATTTGATCAATTTAATCAGATTCGATCAACAATTCACACTATTAAAAGTAATTCTTTATACATTGCTGCACACCAGTTGAGCGAACATTGCGCTGAACTTGAATTACTGATAGATAGCAATGCGAAACTTGAAGTACTTCAAGAGAAATGGTCGGCGACTAATGACGAATTTCTATTAGTTATTAATTATTTAGAGGGTTATTTAGCAAATGAACAACATTAGTCAGGTCGTATTGTTTACTAATGACAAAGATGCCGATGATTTACTTATTTCTACCTTAATAAAGCATAAACAAAAACTTGCTGTAGTAGATGATATAGATGCGATCATAAAGCATTTAAAGGATGATACTCCTAAGGTCATTTTAGTTTCTTCAGAAAAGTTTCAAGATTCATTGACCATTTTTTACAGTGCACTAGATAAAGTACCAGATAAAAATATTTGTGAACATTTTTTTGTCTCATTAGTTTCTCGTCACGACGAAGGGGAGGCTTATGATGCTTACCGCAACGGCATTGTCGATGATTACCTGGTTGCACGGCCATTATATGAGATTCATCGACCAATATTAATATGTGAGCAATTATTAACAGAACTTGGGGTTGCTAAAAGAGAAAAACCTGGGCTTGAACACATTTATCGTGAAGAGAAATACACTGATGAAGTAAGAACTTTACTTGCTAAAGGTCTTGAACGTAAAGAACAAATGAAACTGGAGCTAGAGAGTTCGGTGTATACTATTGAAGCTGCTTTAGATAGCGCGGCAGAAAAAATTCAAAGAAATCAATCTGTGTCTCTTGATATAGGGAAGCTACAAGAAACTTTAGCAAAAATAAAGTCAGATGATATTCGACCTGAACTATTAAAGTTACAAAGTAAAGCGATAAACTTATTGCAAGCAATAGTGCAAGATAGTAAAGATCTTTTTGTCTCTAGTGAAGAAGGCGAGCAGGCCGCTATTGCCCCTGTGCAGGCACATAATAAACTTCAGGAAACACTAACAAGCTCTAAAACCCTTGATATACCGAAGGCACCCAAAAAAGTACGCGTATTACTTGTTGAAGATGATCCAATCAGTATACATCTTACCGCTGAAATCATAGATTCATTTAACACTGAATTAGATACTGCATTTACAGGAAGACGAGCATTGGCATGCTTGAAAAGTAATGCATATGATTTAATTCTTATCGATATTAACCTTCCAGATACAAACGGCATTTATTTACTTGATCAAATAAAGCAAGCGGCAAAGAACAAAGACGCGCATGCAATTATGCTAACAGGTAACAGGCAAAAAAAAATAGCGCTTGAGTGTATAAATCTTGGAGCTAAAAATTATATTGTTAAACCTCTTCGAAAAGAAAATTTTTTAGCAAGTTGTAAAAAACTTAATTTGCCGTTAACGAAGAAAGTGAAATAGTGTCAAAATCTTTGTCGTATGATTAAACGTGTACATACCAACCTGCTTATATACAGCGTCATTGATTTTGACAAAGGAATGTTCGTTGTTGACTATAAAGCGTTCAATTCTCACTATCAAACCAAATGTTTATGCGGTTTAGCATAAAAGGTATGGCACATGATAAATCACATTTTGAATGACAGTTAAAAGGCCGCTAGCCAACCCATTAGGCCAAACCTGCTACATTTTCAACACATTAGGAGAGGATGTGAGTAATGTTGCTATCGTTATTAGCTGCTTTATTAACAGAATGAGAACATTGTTAGAGCTAAGGAAGGAATGGTAAGACCACAGCAAGCATGTTATAACATCAAGCCTGTAATGCTAATTTTGTGAGATGTTATGACGACAAAAACTAATAAAAATCAGTTAAATATCTTGTTTGGCTTAACGGCGATCATTTATCTTATTTCGTTAAGCTTTAGTCCTTATGCTTTGCAATTTGCCTTAAAGGCACTGCCGATTTTGTTATTGCTGGTTGCTGTGCAACTTTCATCCCGTTGTAAAGATAAAGCTCTACTGACAGTTGCGTTAATTGCTTCGGGTGTCGGTGATGTTTTACTCGCCTTGCCAATCGCCAATAGTTTTATTTTAGGGCTGGGGGCGTTTTTGCTTGCACAATTGGTTTATACCGTGAGCTTTATCCGTGCGCGAGTTAACAAACCGAGCAGTGTCCGCAAAATATTGGCAGTGCTGGTACTGACATTTGCAACGGCGATGGCATTTTATATTCTGCCGGATACCGGTGAAATGATGATACCGGTGACGGTTTATTTGTTGGTGATTACTGGCATGGGGGGAAGTGCGCTACTTTCCGGTATTCATTTTTGGGTGGTAATAGGTGCACTGAGTTTTATCGGCTCAGATGCCATGCTGGCACTGAGCATCTTTAAAACCCCATTGCCTTTTTCTGATCAACTGGTGATGCTAAGTTATTACTGCGCACAATTTTTTATCATTAACGGCATGTTAAAGCAGCAAGATGACGGCTCAGTCAGCAGCTAGCGCCACTGCTCAATCTTTCTATGCGTTAAAAGCCCTGGTGAATTTCCTGGTTCGTCAAGGCATTGCCTTAAGCGATGTGTTTGCCGTGATTGGGGTCAAGGAAGAAACATTTAATGAGCGGGATTATACAACTGAAGATTACGAAGCTTTGTTGCAATTTGGCAGCCAACGCTTAGCTATTGCCAATATTGGTTTTGTTCATGGTAAGGCATTCGAGCTGAGTTTTTGGGGTTTTTTAGGTCATATAGTCGCGGCATGTCCAAGTTTATGGCAGGCGCTGGGCTACCAAAAACGTTACCAATGCCTGCTAGGCAACACTGGCCGCGCTTATCATGAAATTGAGCAGCAGCAAGTGGTGATCCGCTGGCTGTCTGAACCGAATGCCAGTGCCAATAACATCGAACAAGTGATCACTTCCTGGGTCGCATTTGCCTTTTTGTATACCCATTCTGATGATAAACCGTTAAGCGTGCATTTTACTCATGCACCGTTAGCAGGTAGCGAACAATATCAGGAGTTTTTTGGCTGCCCTGTGTATTTTAATGGTGATTTTAACGGCATAGTGTTTAAGCAAAGCTCGTTGTTATTACCTATTACCTCATTTAATGAAGAAGTGCTGAATGTTTTGTGCTGTCATGCAGAAAATAAGCTGGCGGCGAAACGCTCAAGTGCGTCGCTGGATATTATCACACAGTTTATCATTGAAACCTTGCCGAATAAGGTGCCTGAGCTTGGCGATATCGCTGAGCATTTGGGGATAGGCGTCAGGCAATTGCAGCGTAAGTTGCAAAAAGAGCAAACAAATCTGACTCAGCTACTTACGGATATTCGCCAGTCACAGGCAATCTCTTATTTAACCCAAACCGACCATAAACTATTGTATATTGCAGCTAAGCTCGGTTATTCGGAGCAAAGTGCATTTCAGCGGGCGTTTAAGCGCTGGACTGGGCAAACGCCACAGTCCTATCGCTTAAATCCTTATCCGTTAAGGTAAGCCTAAAAATTCATGGTAAAGCTAACGCCATACATCCGTGGCAAACCGCGGTTGGCTATCGGTGAGCCTACTGCCATTGCCTGACCACCGATCGCCAGCAGATATTCCTTATCAAACAGGTTTTCGACATAAAAACTGACACGGTAGTTTTCGTCGTTATCAAACAGGCTGATATGGGCGTTAGTGATACCGTAAGCGTCAATGCGGTTGTCGGCGGTTAATCCTTTGACCTCGGCAGGATCATAAGGCAGCACAGGAATCGATGGGCCGTCGATGTCGGTTTGCCGTTCGCTGGTATAGGCATGATCCAGGTGTAGTGCCAATGTATGTTGTGGCCAGTAATAGTAATAATCCGCCGCTAGATAGAGGTTGTGTTTTGGCATACCTGAGATTGGCTGACCGACTTTTGACTCGCTTAAGTCTTGCTCACTTTCCCACGGGAATAATCCCCAATGAGTGTACTTGGTATCTAACAGGCCATAATTAACAGAAAGCAATAAGTTATCACTGGCTTGCCATTCTGCTTCGATTTCATAGCCTTTGCCCTCTGCGTCAACATTACGCAAATTGTAAGTTGGAATTGTGCCTGCCGGGCCATCGAGTTCATGTTGTTGTAAATCAGTGTATTGATAGCTAAACAATGACAGGTTGAGTTTTAAATCGCCATCGAGCCAGAAAGATTTCATCCCCAGTTCACTGTTTTTCACGGTTTCTTCTGCAACCGGAGGGGCCATGCCTAAGGTATTAAAGCCGCCGGATTTGAACCCTTCGGCATAACTGGCATAGGTCATTACATCCTTGGTCCATTGATAATCAACCACCAGGCGCGGTGTCAATTTATTCC
Source organism: uncultured Thalassotalea sp. (assembly GCA_964620605.1). Classification (GTDB taxonomy): domain Bacteria; phylum Pseudomonadota; class Gammaproteobacteria; order Enterobacterales; family Alteromonadaceae; genus Thalassotalea_E. Next base: position 16,063 of record CAZUHQ010000036.1, on the reverse strand, counting down.
AGTCATCTTTTTGCTCACTGTCTGTGGGGTCAGCAAAAGCAAAACCAACCGGGATCCCGGGATAATCCAATAGCCCGATTGTGATTTCATTCTGATAAGCGGTATTAATATTAAAGGTTTTTTTATCGACGCTATAACGCAGACCTAAGGTCAGGTTAAGCCGTTCATTGACACTGTAAGTTGCATCGGCGTAGGCGGCATAGCTGGTGGTCTGGTTGCGATTACGGGTTAATTCATTAAATGGCTTGCCGTAGTTATTAAAGGCGATAACACCATAGACCTGCTCGGCAGTGAATACCGTTTGACTGGCGATATTGTTAATCAGCTCAGGTGGCAGCAACTGCATGAAAAATCCTGCCATGCCGAGGCCTGGCATGATATTAGGGATTTCTGCCGGATTAACTCCGGCACTGGTCAGGGCAAAGCCGTCAATTGACTGGAACAGGAAGTTGGCATAAGTATCCTGATAGATGTCTTCATCAAAGTAAGTGGCACCTAGTGTCCATTTCAGCTTATCGCTGTATCCGGTCAGGCGAAATTCCTGGCTTAATTGCTGCTGATCTTCATCCAAAATACTGTGGAAGTAGGCGCGGTCAAAGGCGCTGCCATCATCTTCCATCGAGTTATAACGGGTAAACTCGCGATAGGCGCTGATTGAGGTAAAACGCATATTGGCAAAATCATAATTAAGCTCTAATGACGCGCCTTTGGCTTTGCGTTTTTCGTTGTTATCTTTAACGTCGGTGGCAACGCTGCCAAATGGATCGCCCAGGCCAAATGCCGGGTTTAAAGTAGCTGCCGGTCTGGAATCCTGATCAATATTTGAAACGTCAAAGCGCAAGTTAGCGGTTAAATTCGGACTGGCTTGCCATAACAGGCTGGAAGTGAGCGACCAGTCGTTGTTATCGCCAATATCTTCTTGCTGATGAATAACGTCAACATAACCATCGCGATGATTCTTAACGCCGCTGACTCGCCAAAATAAATTATCGGATAACGGCAAATTATAATTGGCAGCTGCTTTGATTTTGCCATAGTTACCGACGGTTAATTGCAGTGAGCCGGTATTTTCTTCTTCCGGTAACTTGGTGATGATATTGACCGCACCTGCGGCTGAATTACGACCAAACAAGGTTCCTTGCGGGCCTTTTAATACTTCGACCCGGGCAATGTCGTTAAAGTTGAGGTTGGAAGTGCCACGTCTGCCAACATAAACGCCATCAATATAAACGGCAACCGCCGGATCCAGGCCAATGCCAAAATCATTGGTAGTGATACCGCGAATATTAAAGGTAGTTTGCGTAGCAGTGGCATTATTGGTTTCCAGTCCTGGGGTAAACAAACCTAGGTCATTGATATTTTCGGCATTGAGCTTCTCCAGGAGATCATCTGAAAATGCGCTGATGGCAATGGGGACGTCCTGGATATTTTCTATTCTATGTTGAGCACTGACTTCGATTACTTCAATGTCAGACTTCTTGTTAGTGGTGTTGATGTCTTCAGCCTGAGTATACAATGAAGTGAGTATGGCTAAGGCCAGAAAGCTTGGGCGCAGCTTGGCAGATGGCGATAAATGCTTGTCCATATAGATTCCCTGTTGGATAAAATATTTTTATTGTTGTAATGATTTTTAGTTTTGTTATTAATGATTTGAGCCTGTTATTCGTTTTGTAATCTCGGTGGTATTAGCTGATCAGCGTTATGTTTTTGCTGGTTTCGTTTAATTGCAATTAACCACAAGGCAGATAGGGCACAATAGCCTAGTACACCAGCGAATACTGCATTTTGTATCGTCGCGGGTGAAAAATAACTGATGGTAAGTGACAGCAAAATAATTCGTATGACTTCAATAAACAGGTACCAGTTTTTTTGCTCTTGTATTGCACTGGTTGCAATCAGGCAAAGTGTGGCAATTGCACATAACATGGCGTTGGTTGGCAAGTTGAAATTATGACTATTAAGCAACAGTAAAAACGATAAGCCAATAGTGACAATTAACTGAAATAGCATATAGGCTTTTTGGCTAAAGTTGAGTTTAACGTCATATTTTTTCAGGGTTTTAGTGGTAACCCAGGGGCGTGGATGTTTATTTGTGACATCCTGTGGTCGCCATCCCGGCGGTCTGAGCCAGAGCTGAAGTTTGTCGCACCAGCGTTTGGTATTAAATGTATCGGTCAGTAGATCACGATACACCTTAAAGTTCGCCCATATCGGGTTCCAGCTTTTTAGCTGATGACTGACGCCATAGACGATTTTGATTTCCGCTTTCTCCGCCTGAAATGAACCAAAGAATTTATCCCAGAGGATAAAAACCCCGGCGTAGTTTTTGTCGATATAATCGCGATTTAGCGCGTGATGCACTCTGTGATGACTCGGCGTGACCATGATAGCTTCAAACCAGGCGGGCATTTTGTCAATATGGCGGGTGTGCACCCAGAACTGGTAAATTAGATTCAGTGCGCCACAGCTGATTAGCAGCATAGGGCTGATACCGAAAAATGCCAGCGGTAATAACACTGCCCAGGCAAACAGTGCGGGAGTACTGGTTTGTCTTAATGCGGTAGTTAAATTGTATTCTTCACTGGAATGATGGACGACATGTGAGGCCCACATTACGTTAATGCGGTGGCTTAATCTGTGCACCCAGTAATAACCGAGATCGTAGGCAATAAAGGCAATCAGCCATACTAGCGCGGATGATTCCGGCAGCTGCCATAAGGCATAATCTTGATAAATCAGGGTATAGAGGGAAAAAGGAATAGCGGCTTTTAATAGCCCGGTTATTCTACTTAAGGTGCCGATCTGTAGTGAATTAATGGCATCGTTGAACTGGTAATAGCCAGTGGCACGGCGTTTATCGAGCCATAATTCAATAGCGATAGCGAGCAGAAAAAACGGAATCGCCGCGAGAATAAACCCCATAACACCTTACCTTTTTCATGATTTGAGCAAACAGAGAATTGCTTGCAAATGTTTGATAAAGATCAAAGATAGCGAAACAACTCCAGTAAAACATTGACCCTAGAGCGACATTGATTGACTGTGGAAACCGCTTTGAATGTCAGCCCTGAATTTATCTAGCGTGAATTCAGGGCAGGTAAAGTGAAGAATATTACTGTTATGGCTGCTCAGGCCCTTCAACCATCACCATCCAGGCAAGGCCAAATTGATCTGTTACCTGGCCATATAAAGGTGACCAGAAGGTTGGGGTTAACGGCATTACTACCTTGCCACCATCGGCCAGGGCATTGAAGATGCGATGGGCCTCTTGCTCGTCTTTGACGGTTAACGCCTGACTGAAACCGCTAAAGCTGGCGTTGTCGCCACAGCCATCGGAGGCAAAGACACTGGCATTCCCTAAGGTAAATTCACAGTGCATCACTTTATCATCATAGTTTGGCGGCAGCATGCCTTCCGGCATAGGCTCTGGGCTGTCGCTAAAGCGCATCAGCATAGTAACTTTGGCTCCTAAGTGCTGCTGATAGTATTCCAGTGCCTGCTCACAGCTGCCGGGAAAAAAGAGGTAACTGTTGGTTTGCATATTGTCTCTCCAATTACATAATTAATATTTTTTGTTGCCTGTTAAGCCTAGTTGAAAATCAGTGGCTGGCAACTTGGTGGCAAAGTTTCGCCGGAATATGTTTAAAGTTGCAAAGCGTCATAGACATTAGTTATCTGCCAGATGAACCGGAATGCGTCTGGGGCCAAAATTTCCGCGACTCGCGGCAAAAACGCCAGCCAGCTGATAACCACAATGTCGGCAATGGCCTTGGGCTTCAAGCTGATAATCGCCTAACTGATACCAGTCGCGCTCAATCACCTGATGTTGGCAGTTCGGGCAATAAGTGCTGTCGCTAGTGGTATGATGAACATTGCCGCAATAAACATAATGCAGGCCGTAGCTCAGGGCGATGTCTCTTGCTCTTAATAAGGTAGCGAGCGGAGTTTTCTCCTTATCCAGCATTTTAAAATCCGGGTGAAACGCGGTAAAATGCAAGGGCACATCTAATCCTAAATTTTCTACCAGCCATTGACACATATTGTGTAATTCTTGGTCGCTATCGTTTTCACCGGGGATCAACAGTGTAGTGATTTCCAGCCAGACCTTAGTGTGCTGCTTGATGTAAATAAGGGTTTCCAGTACTGGCGCTAACTGGCCATGACATATTTTGCGATAGAAGTGCTCGCTAAAGCCTTTTAAGTCGATGTTGGCAGCATCCATATAGCGGTAAAATTCTTCCCTCGGCTTTTCACAAATATAGCCGGCACTGACTGCGACACTATTGATACCTAACTCATGACCGGCCTGTGCGGTATCTATGGCATATTCGAGGAAAACTACAGGGTCGTTATAGGTAAATGCCAGACTTTGACAGCCGTAGCGTGCTGCCGCTTTTGCCAACTGTTCCGGCATTGCGGTATCGCACAAGGTGTCTATTTGCCGGGATTTGCTGATATCCCAGTTCTGGCAGAACTGGCAACTTAAGTTACAGCCAGCAGTACCGAAGCTTAATACGCTTGAGCCGGGATAAAAATGATTGAGTGGCTTTTTTTCTATCGGATCGATACAAAAACCGGATGAACGACCATAGCTGGTCAGCACTATCTCGCCGTTTTTGTGCATTCGAACGAAACAGGCGCCGCGTTTATCAGCCCTCAGGGTGCATTTGCGCGGACAAAGATCACAGCACACTCGGCCATCATTCAGTTGATGCCAGTATTGGGTCGTAAAGGTTTGTGGTGCAGCCATAAGGAGTTTTCCTAAGAATCGCCTACACTGGAAGTATAGTCTTTTAAGGGGATAAAAGATGAAATATCGACAGCCCGCGGTGGCAGGAAAGTTCTATCCAATCTCTGCCGTGGAATTAAGGCACCAACTGGCTGAATTTTTTGCCGAACACACACCGGTTAGTTATACACCCAAAGCGTTCATCGTTCCTCATGCCGGTTATTTTTATTCCGGGGCGATTGCCGCAAGCGCCTATCAATTATTGGCAAATCATGAACAGGACTATCGCCGTATTGTGGTACTTGGCCCGAGTCATCACCTTGCACTGCACTCATGCGCGCTACCGGAATACGATGTTTTTATCACGCCGCTTGGCGAAATTACTATCGATAAAACGGCGGTAAAGCAGTTAGTCGAAATGGGACTGGCGATCAGCTCAGATAGCGCGCACCACTGGGAGCATTCGCTGGAAGTTCAGCTGCCATTTTTACAATATTGTCTCGACGAATTTAGCTTAGTGCCTGTGGTAGTCGGGCAAACTTCTCCTCAACAAGTGATGCAGCTGATCGCCTGGTTAATGCGAGACAGCAATACCCTGGTTGTGGTCAGCAGCGATCTAAGCCATTATCATGCATATTTACTTGCAAAGAGCATGGATCAGCAAAGCTGTCAGCTGATAACACAATGTCAGCCGATGTTAATCTCCGAACAGGCTTGCGGCTGTCATGCGATTAACGGTTTACTGGCATATGCGGTGCGGGAAAAATGGCAGATTAAACCGATAGCCTATGCCAACTCTGGTGATGTGCTGGCGGCGCATCTGGGCACGGAACCACAAGCAGAGCAGGAGGTGGTGGGTTATGCGAGCTTCGCGCTCTATTGAGTTGGACTCGAAAGCGGCAGAGCAGCTAAAAAAGCTGGTGGTCGAGGTCTTGCAAACCTCAGTGCAGCAGCAACAATTTGTTTTACCTGATACGCCATTAAATCAGGCGTTGCAACAGCCAGCAGCAAGCTTTGTCACCTTGTATGTTAATGACGAATTAACCGGCTGTATTGGTTCATTAGCAGCAAGCAGGCCGTTATGGCAAGACGTTTGTCACAATGCCTATAGCAGCGCGTTTAACGACAGTCGCTTTTCCTCGCTAACCACCGAGCAAATCAACCAGCTCAGTTTTGATATTGCCATTTTGTCAGCCCAGCACAGCTTGGAAAATCAGGGAGAACAACAGCTGATTAATGAGTTAATAGCAGAGCGCGATGGCCTGATCCTCGAACATGGTCAGCAAAGCGCGGTGTTTCTGCCGTCAGTGTGGCAGAAATTACCTATTCCTGAAGATTTTATCTGTGCGTTAAAACAAAAAGCCGGCTGGCCTGCAAATTACTGGCATAACGACATTCAGATTGCTGTTTTTACCACCCAAGTGATACATGGTGTGGTTAGCGATTGATGAACGGGAGAGCTTTGATAGAGTTCATGAATCACCATAGGGCGCTTATTTAGTGTTAATTAACCTCAGCTTCGCATAAACAATGCGTTTCTAGCAGCTATTTTTACTGACTTCTGCGTTATTTTGAAGCGAAATAGCCAGCTATTCCAGCTCCAAAATGCCTTGAATTCAGGCAAAAATATCAAGCTAGAAATATAAGAGAATACTAAGTTATTGTTTTTACTGATTTAGCACTATTTCTTATACAAACCTGTGGTTAATTATTTCTTGAAAACAGCTGGTGCCATATTTCGGCAAAGCTCGCTTTTATTAGCCAGTAAGTGAGTGAACGGTGGCGGCGCTTGCCTTTAATTTCGCGCTTTTTAAGTTTTTGTTGATGGTGAATTTCATCCAACTCTTCTTTAAGAGCTAAGTTCTTTTTTCGCTCCTGTTTACGTTCTAATACTTTGTTGGCGCATTTGGCGTAAGCCTTCCTTGTTTTGGCATCAAGGTTTGCCAAAATACTGCCAGCTCCTTTGACCACCTTTCCTTTCACTATTTCATGTGAACGTAACATGCTCATAATCAAGTCCAGATTTTAATTTTGCACACTTTAACCCTGCATTAATTAAGACCTTACAATTGAATTATTAGTTTCATTTAAAGTAGCTTAATGACTTGTGTAATATACGCTAAAAGGTCAGTAGTAACGAAGGCGACGTCTATCAGAAGATGAGATCACTCGACGAAGGAACTACTCTTGTCTATTGTATAAAAGTCTTTCAATAATGTAACAAACCATTGGGGTCTGAATGTCTAGCTTATACGAAGAGGTAAAAGCTGAGTACACTTGCACTTGCAAACACTGCGGGAATAGAACTCGACCATTAGTTAAAAATAGTTATTACAGAGGTGATGTCCTCAGTTCCGGTGCGTATTGTACCCACTGTAGAAAAGACATAAATGGGCTTAAAAGTGAAGTAAAAGTTGCGATTCTAGCAATTGCTGCATTGGTATCAATGATTTTATTTCTCTAACATAATAATCTCGGCTTTATCGTTGGAGTTATCGTAGATTGGTGGTATGTAATGATTGAACTATTGCTTGTTTTAGAAAACTATTCTCAATAGAGAAAAGAATGGGGTGGCTAATGGGACTTGAACCCACGACAACCGGAATCACAATCCGGGGCTCTACCAACTGAGCTATAGCCACCACCGTATAATATAGGAACCTCGTTTGAGGCGCGGGGATTGTAGTGTATTTCACGCCTGTATGACAAGAAAAATTTATTTAAATTATATGACGCGATTACTTGCGATTATTTACAGCCTGTATACAATAACAGTGATACTGTGCAAACTTACAGGAAGTGCCAAATGTCTGAATTACGCCCCCTTACTCCTCGCCAGGAGCAAATTTTTGATTTAATTAAAGAGAAGATTGCTGAAACCGGTATGCCACCGACCCGTGCTGAAATTGCGGATTTTTTCGGTTTTAAGTCAGCCAATGCTGCGGAAGAACATTTAAAGGCATTAGCAAAGAAAGGTTATATCGAGATGTTACCTGGCACTTCGCGAGGTATTCGTCTTGCGGAAGAACTGATCGAAGAAACCGGTTTACCACTTATTGGCCGGGTTGCTGCCGGTGAGCCGATTTTGGCGCAGGAACATATTGAAGACAGATACCAGGTTGATGGCAATTTATTCCATCCTGCCGCTGATTATTTATTGCGGGTTAATGGCGAAAGTATGAAGGATATCGGCATACTTGATGGTGACTTGCTTGCAGTGCATCAAACAGCCGATGTACAAAATGGCCAGGTGATTGTGGCGCGGGTTGGAGATGATGTAACGGTTAAGCGTTTTAAACGCGAGGGTAATATTGTTTATCTTCATGCGGAAAATGAAGCATTTGCGCCGATCAAGGTCGATTTGACCAGCCAGCATTTTAATGTAGAAGGGCTTGCGGTTGGCGTTATTCGCAATGCCGACTGGATGTAACAATTAGCCTTATTTTCCAGGTAGGCTTTTCGTAGTTATCGCGGGGAAAGTCTACAAATACCTTTTTTGCTTAAAAAATAAGCTATCAGCGATATATCACTAAGAATAATTATCGTTTCTCCGAAAAAAACCAATATTTAGATTGTTTTTTAACCAAAGTGGCAGGGCGGCATTTTTATCTACTTGATATTTTTTTAGAGTAATTGCTTAAAAAGTAAACATGCGCGCCATCCCTTACCAGATATGGAATTTCATTATTTAGAGTTGTAACTCTATTGTTCTTATTAGCTTTTTTCTCCAAATTGTAAAAAATTATAAATTGACCTAGATCAATAATTAGGTAATTCTAGGATAGAAAACAACCAAAAGAATAATAATAAGGCGAGGTTTCACTGATGAAATAATCGCCATAACAATAATAACGAATTTTCACCAGAAACTAAGACATAAGAGCTAAGCATTACTATGTAACTTAAGTTTTTGAACTTAGAGGGTAGAGGAGATGTCGTGTGAGTAGACGTAACCTGGGGTGGCTACTGTTAGGGCTAGTACTTCCTAATTTAGCCTGGGCGGAGACGCAGTTAAACCTTACCAAGGGAGTTACGGAGATCAGTAACGAAGTGTATGGCTTACATATGTTCGTGCTGTATATCTGTACTGCCATTGGTGTTGTGGTATTTGGCGCTATGATTTGGTCGATGATTTTTCATCGCAAATCTCGAGGAGTTAAAGCCGCATCTTTCCATGAAAGTACTAAAGTTGAGGTTATCTGGACGGTAGTACCCATTCTTATCTTAATTGCCATGGCGGCACCTGCAACTCAGACCTTGATTGCCATGGAAGATAATGACGATTCTGAGCTGACTATTCAAATTACCGGTTCGCAGTGGAAATGGCATTATAAGTATTTCGACCATGACATTGAATTCTATTCCGTGTTAGCTACTCCGCGAGAACAATATCAAAATCAGCAAGGCATAGGCCAGGATAAAGGACAAAATTATCTGTTGGAAGTGGATAAACATTTAGTGATCCCAGCCAACAAAAAAGTTCGTTTCTTGATGACTTCAGATGACGTTATTCATTCCTGGTGGGTGCCAGCATTTGCCGTGAAACAAGATGCTAATCCTGGTTTTATCAATGAGGCTTGGACTAAAGTAGATAAGCCGGGTATTTACCGTGGCCAATGTGCTGAACTTTGTGGCAAAGACCATGGTTTTATGCCCATTGTGGTGGAAGTGAAATCTGAAGCGGATTTTGATAATTGGCTGAGTGAGCAAAAACAATTACTCGCCGATGCTAAGGCAGCTGAAGCAGCATCAGTTAACGCATCTCTGTCTATGGATGAACTGATGCAGTTAGGTGAAACCACCTACAATGCTTATTGCGCAGCGTGTCATCAACCAACAGGTTTAGGTTTGCCGCCGGCATTTCCGGCGTTAAAAGGTAGTCCAGTAACAACATCTGGCAGTATTAGTGATCACATTAATGTGGTATTTAATGGCCGTGCCGGCACTGGAATGCAGGCTTATGGTAAACAACTTAGCTTGAAAGAAATTGCTGCGGTCGTGACTTATGAACGTAATGCCTGGGGCAATAATACCGGTGATGCGGTGCAGGCGGCTGATGTTCAGGCGATTGCAGGCGGTTCAGTTCCAGCTGCGGTCAAAGAAGTGGTTGAACAGGCTGTTGAGCAAGTGGAACAAGCGGCCGCGGAAGTTATGCCTGAGGAAGACTTGAGTAAGCAATATTCTCTTGATGAGTTAATGGCAAAAGGCGAGCAGGTTTATAACACTACCTGTGTTGCCTGCCACCAGCCAACAGGCGTAGGAATGCCACCGGCGTTCCCAGCGTTAAAAGGTAGCCCAATTGCTACCGGCGATATCAATGCTCATATCGATATCGTGGTTAACGGCAGTAAGAAAAATCCAGCCATGGCAGCATTTGCTGCGCAATTATCAAAAACCGACATCGCAGCGGTAATTACCTATGAGCGTAATGCCTGGGGCAATAATACCGGTGATGTTGTTCAACCCGCAGATATTGATGCGGCAAGTGCTAAGTAGGGAGGCAGAATAATGACTACAGAAGCTATTCACGACTCGCATGGGCACGATGAGCATCATGACCATAAAGCGACAGGCATAAAACGTTGGTTATATACCACTAACCATAAAGATATCGGTACTTTATATTTATGGTTTGCCTTTATCATGTTACTAACCGGTGGTGCATTGGCAATGGGCATACGGGCGGAATTATTCCAACCAGGCCTACAGTTAATGGAACCGGACTTTTTTAATCAGTTAACTACTACTCATGGTTTGATCATGGTGTTTGGCGCGATTATGCCGGCGTTTACCGGTTTTGCCAACTGGATGATTCCTATGATGATCGGTGCGCCAGACATGGCATTACCACGGATGAATAACTGGAGCTTTTGGATTTTGCCATTTGCGTTCGGCATTTTGATTTCATCATTTTTTATGGAATCAGGAGCGCCAAATTTCGGCTGGACCTTTTATGCCCCGTTGTCATCAACTTATTCAAACGGTAGTACGGCGTTTTTCGTGTTTGCTGTCCATATTATGGGGGTCTCCTCCATCATGGGGGCGATTAACGTGATTGTTACCATCATGAATATGCGCGCACCAGGCATGACCTATATGAAAATGCCATTGTTTGTCTGGACGTTTTTCATTACTGCGTATTTATTGATTGCGGTCATGCCGGTACTCGCAGGTGCCGTGACCATGCTGTTAACCGATACCTACTTTGGTACCAGCTTCTTTGATGCCGCCGGTGGCGGTGATCCGGTAATGTTCCAGCATATTTTCTGGTTCTTCGGTCATCCTGAAGTGTACATCATGATCTTACCAGCGTTCGGTATTGTATCGACTATCATTCCGACCTTTGCCCGTAAGAAACTGTTCGGTTATAGCTCTATGGTGTATGCCACGGCGTCGATAGCGTTTTTATCTTTTATCGTCTGGGCGCACCATATGTTTACCACAGGTATGCCGCTGTTCGGTGAACTGTTCTTTATGTACTGTACCATGCTGATTGCGGTACCGACCGGGGTTAAGGTCTTTAACTGGGTCGCGACTATGTGGCGCGGTGCGATGACTTTTGAAATCCCTATGCTGTTTTCTATCGCCTTTGTCATTCTGTTTACTATTGGTGGCTTTTCCGGCTTGATGTTGGCGATGACGCCGATTGATTTTCAGTATCATGATACTTACTTCGTGGTTGCGCATTTCCATTATGTACTAGTCACCGGTTCGTTGTTTTCTATTTTTGCTGGTACTTATTACTGGTTACCGAAATGGACGGGTCACATGTATCACCTGGGCTTAGCTAAGACTCATTTCTGGTGTTCATTAATTTCGGTCAATGTCTTGTTCTTCCCTATGCACTTTTTAGGGTTAGCTGGTATGCCGCGTCGTATTCCTGATTACGCATTACAGTTTGCTGACTTTAATAAGTTGGTCAGTATTGGTGGCTTTGCCTTTGGCCTGTCGCAATTGATTTTCTTAGTAGTAGTGATCAAATGTATTAAGGGTGGAGAAAAAGCGGATGCTAAACCTTGGGATGGTGCAGAAGGCTTAGAATGGACTGTACCAAGTCCAGCGCCTTATCACACTTTTGAAACTCCACCTAAGATAGATTAATCAGGTAAGTATGATGGACACTGAGCAACAAGCCAAGGTAGCAGCGAATAATACGCAAGTCGCTAATACAGTGAAAAAACTGCTGTTAGTGGTGTTTGCGATGTTTGGCTTTGGTTTTGCGTTAGTGCCCTTATATGACGTGTTTTGTGATATCACCGGGCTAAACGGTAAAACATCCAGTACGGCGGCCAGTATCAATGCAGATGGTATTGATACCAGTCGCACTGTTACCGTGCAGTTTATTAGTCGAACCGCTAAAGGCATTCCATGGCAGTTTGAGCCTATGGTAAATGAAGTAAAAGTGCATCCTGGTGAAATGAAACTCGTTAAGTTTTACGCAAAAAATGAATCGCTTAATGACATTGTCGGGCAGGCTGTACCATCAGTTTCCCCCGGACAAGCTGCGGTTTATTTTCAAAAAATTGAGTGTTTTTGTTTCAACTCGCAACCGTTGAAGGCACAGGAAGATGTTGAAATGGCATTACAGTTTTATGTTGATACTGAATTGCCGCAAGAAGTTTCCACCATCACCTTGTCCTATACTTTGTATGACATTACGGCGTCGGTTGAATCATAGGCCTAGTGCCAGCACACAGGGGAAAAGTTATGACAACAAAAAAATATGAAACATATTATGTACCCGCACAGAGCCATTGGCCAATTGTTGGTGCGGTTGCCTTGTTTATGATGGCGACAGGGGCGGCTAATTATGTCACAGATTTAAAACATGGCGAATCCGGTTTAGGTGGCTATGTATTGCTTGCTGGGGCAGCGTTAGTGATTTATATGATGTTTGGCTGGTTTAATAATGTCATTAATGAGTCAATGTCAGGAAAATATAGCCATCAGATGGATAACTCATTCCGTCAGGGTATGAGTTGGTTTATCTTTTCGGAAGTGATGTTCTTCGCGGCTTTCTTTGGCGCCCTGCTTTATGCACGAACCTTTTCTGTCCCCTGGTTAGGTGGCGCGGGTAATAATGAAATGACGGGGCTGGTTTTGTGGCCGGAATTCACCGCCCAGTGGCCATTGATTAAAACCCCGGATGGCACAGAAACTACCGGCATGGGCTGGTATGGTTTGCCGCTGATTAACACCATTTTACTGTTAACGTCTTCGGTAACTGCCCACTTTGCTCATGTCTCGTTAGAGCAGGAAAAACGTGGACAATTAAAATTCTGGTTAGGCTTGACCGTGATCTTAGGTCTTACTTTCTTATATTGCCAAGGGTTGGAATATGCTCATGGTTATTCAGAAGAAATGAAGCTGTTTTTATCCAGCGGCATCTACGGTAATACCTTTTATATGCTGACCGGTTTTCACGGCATGCATGTCACCTTAGGTACTATCATGCTGATCGTGATGTTAATTCGGGTATTTAAAGGTCACTTTACCCCGGATAATCATTTTGCTTTTCAGGCGGCGAGCTGGTACTGGCACTTTGTTGATGTTGTCTGGGTCATGCTGTTTGTCTTTGTTTATATTCTGTAATCATCAGGATAATAAACTTTTGATCAGTGTCGTAGGTTCGGCACTGATCGACGTTGCAGCGATTAGTAAGGACGTGGATTGGGCGTGATCACCCCGGTTAGAATACCAATAAGTAATAAAATAACGATAATGACGGAAGTCATCACCCGGCGACCGATAAATTTTGACATGCTGGGTTGATTCGGATCATTTTTATTCATCAAAATTAGTGCTTTAAATAAATTAAAGATCATAAAAATAAGTAATCCAACGATAATTATTTTGATCAGCACATCAGCCTCGCTTATTCGACAAATGAGTATTTACAAAAAAGTATGCAGTACACTCAGGTTAAAGACTACTTTTCTCAACTCAACTGGTTTGTAATTGTTATTACTTTGCTTGTCTTTAGTGGATTAATCAAGCTCGGTATGTGGCAGTCGTCACGGGCACTGGAAAAAGAGCAAAGATTAGCGCGTATTGCCCAATACCAAACTCAACAGGCAATCGGTTTGCCACAGCTGCTTAAGTTAAGTCAAAGTGAAAAAGAGATTAATGATCTGCCGGTACAAGTTAGCGGTCGGTTCGATGGGCAGAAAGTATTTTTGCTCGATAACCAAACCAATCATGGCCGTTTAGGTTATCGGGTGCTGCAAATATTAATGACAAATCAAGGTGCGATACTGGTAAATTTAGGCTGGATTCAGGGGTTTATTAAGCGAGATAAACTGCCGTTGGTCAATGCGTTATCTGGAGCGTATCAAATTTCAGGTAATGTCAGAGTGCCAGAACTCGGGGTGATGTTAGCGGAGCAAGATTATCGTCAGCCAAATTGGCCGATGAGGGTTCAGCAAATTGAACTGGCGAAAATTTCACAATTAATTGGCGAAAAACTGTTGCCCTTTGTGATTTACTTAGATAAAAAAGAAGTCATAGGCTATGAAAAAAACTGGCGCCCAATTGTGATGCCACCCGAAAAGCATCGCGCTTATGCGTTTCAGTGGTTTGCCTTAGCCATTGCTTGGTTAGTGTTAATGTTCAGTGCCAGCCTGTGGTCTTATAACAATAATAACAAGGATTAATATGTCGTCGCAGTTAGCTAAATCCCGAAGAAACCTCTTACTGTTACTTGGGGTATTTATTGTCCCAGTGATTTTGGCGAAACTGGCGTTGGATCAGCACTGGTTTAACTATGGTGTCACTAATCAAGGACATCTTGCCGAACAAAATATCAATCTTTCGGATATCGGCCTGGCAGATGAGAAATTCCAGCAGCAGTGGTTAATACTGTATCCGGTAGCAGTAGACTGCCAGCAATTTTGTCAGCAATTGTCATTAGCGGTTAACAATACTTATACCTTGCTCGGCAAAGAGCTGCCGCGCGTAACACCGGTTGCCTTGCTACCGGAGGAACTTAGCGAATTACCCAAACAGAGTTTACGTCATCATAAATGGCTAAGTGTGGCATTGCCCGAGCTCGCTAAACCTTATTTTTCAAACGGCCAGTTAGTGATTGTCGACCCGTTAGGCAACCTGGTGATGTCTTATGATTTGCCGCAGTCCGAGCAAGCATTTAATGCCTATAGCAAGGCGATTTTGGCAGACATGAAGAAGTTGTTGAAATACTCTAGGATCGGCTAATTATGCGAGATAACAAGGTAGCAAGTATCAGAAAGTTAGTATTAATTAGCATAGTGTTGGCATTAGTGGTTGTGAGCTTAGGTGCCTATACCCGGCTAACCCATGCAGGGCTTGGCTGCCCGGATTGGCCAGGTTGCTATGGGCTGTTAGATGTTCCTGAATCCCATGAGCAGATAACGAAAGCGGAGCAAACATTTCCCGATCGTCCGGTTGAGCCGGAAAAAGCATGGAATGAAATGATCCACCGTTATTTTGCCGGCAGTTTAGGCTTATTGATTTTGGCGATTGCTTTCTTATCGATTCGTAACCGTCATCATGGCACACCATTATTTTTACCTTTAGTGATCTTGTCTGTGGTGATTTTCCAAGCGTTACTCGGGATGTGGACGGTAACAAAAATGCTGATGCCGATTGTGGTGATGGGGCACTTACTCGGCGGCTTTACCACTTTATGTTTATTATTTTTGCTGTATTTACGTCTCAAGCCTTATCGGATACCAGGTGGCGATACTAATGTCAGAAAATATGGCAAGTACGGTTTACTAGGTGTCGTCATATTAGCGGGGCAAATCGCCTTAGGCGGCTGGACGTCATCAAATTATGCGGCGCTAGTGTGTGTTGAATTGCCCATTTGTCAGGCTGGCTGGACGGAGCAACTAACTTTTGAGAATTCTTTTGCTCCGATCCCGCCGCACAGAGACAGTTATGAATTTGGTCATCTGGATCATGACGAGCGAGTGACTGTGCATGTGATGCATCGTATTGGTGCCATTATTACCATGTTATATCTATTGTGGCTGGCGTTTATGGTGTTTAGTCGGGCGCATAGCCAGTTTTTCAAAACGGCAGCAATCGGATTATTTATGTTACTGGGCGGGCAAGTGGCACTAGGTGTTAGTAATATTTGGTTTTCACTGCCGCTCGCGGTTGCCGTTGCTCATAATGTTGGTGCCGCTTGTTTAATGTTAATGTTGATTGCATTGACCTATAGTTTGCGCAGAAAGGCCTAGGAGGAAAACATGGGAACGAATGTTTCTACTGCTCAAGTAAATACCGGCGTGAAAAAAATGACCTGCTGGCGCGATTATTATGAAATCACCAAGCCCAGGGTAGTGGCGCTAT